>NZ_JASKYR010000182.1:0-13007 GCF_041028215.1 Streptomyces flavofungini | reverse complement strand
TGCACCTCCGCCGCCCCCGCCTCCCGCAGCAGCCCGGTCACCGTGCGCATCGTGGTGCCCCGTACGAGCGAGTCGTCCACCAGCACCACCCGCTGCCCCGCGACGGCGTCCGCGACGGGCGCGAGCTTGCGCCGCACCGCGTTCTCCCGCGCGGGGGAGTCGCCCGCGATGAAGCTGCGGCCGACGGCCCCCGGCCGCAGCAGGCCCTGCACGACGGGGAGTCCGGCGCGCTCGGCATAGCCGTCTGCGGCGACCCGCGCGGTCTCCGGGGTGGCCACGACGACCGGGCGCGGGGAGCCGCCGACCGGCGCGTGGTCGGCCAGGGCCTGGCCCGCCCGGTAGCGCGCCCGGTAGACGCTGCGGCCGGACAGGGTCGAGTCGGCGCGGGCGAAGTAGACGTACTCGAAGAGGCAGGCGGCCGTCTTGGCGTCCGGCGCCACGATCCGGCTGCTCGCCGTGCCATGGGCGCCGATGGACAGCACCTCGCCGGGTTCCAGTTCTCTGACCACCTCGCCGCCGATCGCGGTGATCGCGGCCGTCTCGGAGGCGAGCAGCCAGGACTCGCCGTGCCGGCCGAGCGCGAGCGGCCGGAACCCGTGCGGGTCGCGCACGCCGTACAGGTTCTCCCCGTCGGTCAGGACGAGGGCGTACGCGCCGCGCAGCCCCGGCAGCACCTCGTGCAGCGCCGCCGGGACGCCGGTGCCCCGCGCCGCGCGGGCGGCGGTCAGGAGCCGGGTGAGCAGCTCGCTGTCGGTGGACCACAGGTGCGGGGCCACGCCGTCGGCGCCGGGGGCCGTGTGCGGGTCGACCAGGGTGCCGTTGTGCGCGAGGGCCAGCGGCGGCCCGTCGACGACCACCGGCTGGGCACCGGCCAGACCGTCCCGCGCGCCATGGGTGGCGTACCGGACGTGGCCGATCGCCACCGGGCCGGTGGGCAGCCCCGCGAGGTCGGGCAGCGCCTGGGCGACGGTGCCCGCCCCGTGCCGCGCGGTCAGGGCGCCGCCGGTGCCGACGGCGATCCCGGCGCTCTCCTGGCCCCGGTGCTGAAGGGCGGCGAGCATCTCCCGCACCGGGGCGGCGTGCGGGCCCGAGGGCCCCCACACGCCCGCGACACCGCAGGCCTCACGGGGCTTGTCCGGGTCGTGGGGGCCGGGGGCGTACGGGCCGGGTCCGTACGGGTCCGTGCTCACGAGGTGTCACCTCCCGCGTCGAGCCAGTCGGTGAAGGCCGCCAGGTCCGGCAGGATCACCGTCGAGCAGGAGAGCACCGCCAGGTTCTGCCGCATGTCCGTGATCGAGACGACGGTGCGCCCGGCCCGGTGGGCGGAGAGCATCTCGGCGGCGGTGCCCATGCTCGGCTCGTGACCGGGCAGCCAGGCCACGCAGACGTCGCTCTCGGCGGCCAGCTCGGTGAGCCGGTGGAACAGGGCCGTCAGCTCCCGCAGTTCCGGCGCGAGATCGGCGTGGCGCAGGATCGGGCGGTCCGCCAGAGCGGCGTGCGCGGCCCGTACGTCGGCGGGGTGGGAGCCGAGCCACTCGGCCATCACCACACCGGGGTCGTTGATCACGGCGTCGGGGCGCCGGGCGCGCAGGGCGCCGGTGAGCAGCTCCCGGTAGGACTGGTCGGTGAGGTGCGCGCCCGTGCGCGCGCCCTGCATGGTGCCCGCGAGGAAGTACGAACGCGTCCGCCGTGCGACGCCGGGTGCGGCCGTGGCGGTCATTCGTCCTCCAGGGAGTAGGCCGCGAGGTCGAGGCCCGCGGGGGCGGCGGCGCGGTGGATGGCGGCTGCTTCGAGGAGAAAGGCGATGACCTCGTCCCCGGGCGCGGACACCGCGTCGGCCACGACGTCCAGATCGCGCTCGAAGCGGGCGTCCCCGTGGGCGGCCACCGCGCCCTGGTTGTCCTTGGTGATCAGCAGGGCGCGGTCCTCGGCGACCCCTGAGGGCCGTCCGGCCAGCGGCAGGATCAGCTCGGCCATTCGCCGGGTCTCCGGGTGCAGCACGCGTACGGAGACGCTGTGCTGCTCGGGGTGGACAAGGAGCGGACGGATCCAGTCCGCGGGCGGCGGCACCGTGCCGAGCCGCGCCTCGGGGCGCATGACGAACGACCGGGAGGCCACGTTGTGCCCGCGCCGGGGGCTGAAGCGCAGGTAGTCGAGGCGGATGACGTCGTCGTCGAGCGTCCAGGTGGCCCGCACCCGGGCGGGCGCGGGGGTGCCGTCCTCCCGTACGCGGAAGGGGTAGGCGTCGACGGTCACGCGCACCGCGCCGTCGACGGCGGCGGAGCGGTCGAGGCGCAGCGGCTCGCTGTGCAGGAGGTACGGGTCGAGGACGACCACGCCGTCCCGCCCCCGGTAGACGGCCGCGACGTGCCGTCCGTCGATCAGGTACTCGGCGGTGACGCCGGTCCGCTCGGCGACCATCCGGCCGGCCGCGAACGACTGCCAGGCGCAGGAGAGACCGAAGCGCGGGGGCGCCGCCCGGGTGCCGAAGTACTCGTGGAACTGGGACGCGCTGTTGTACGGGACCCCGACGAGGACCTCGTCCAGGACGTCCTTCTGCACGTCGGTCAGCAGTGCCGCGCCGAGGGCGTTCACTTGCGGCCTCCCTTGAAGAGAGCGGCGGCCTGCTCCAGCAGGGAGGGCCGGTGGGCGTACGTGGTGTCACGGCCGCCGAGCAGCGACAGGTGGTCGCGGAGCACACGGAGGTAGGTGAGCAGCTCGAACTGGGTGAGGTTGCGGGGCGAGTCGAGGAACTTGATGCCGCCGCTGATGTCCACGTCCTTGCGGCGCTTCATCTCGTCGAACCGGCGGGCCGCCTCCGGATCGCTCCGCCGGGCCGCCAGATAGGCGGCGATGACACGCGACTGGAGCTCCACGGTCGGGAAGTGACCGCCGGTTCCGTCGGTCATTCCGGCGATGAAGAGGTCGTCGTAGCGCGGCGAGAAGGCCAGCAGGTAGAAGTCCGGCCTGCCCTTGTGCCAGTCGAGGTGTTCGGCGTCGACGAACGGGATGTGAATCCTGAACCCCGTGGCGAGAATGATCGTGTCGAATTCCTCGGACGTGCCGTCGGCGAATTCCACGAACTTGCCGTCGAACCGCACGGGAGCCGTGCGCACCTTCACGCGGCCGTGCGCGCAGTAGTACGGCAGCAGGGAATTGACGATCGGCGGGGATTCCAGCGGCTCGTGATCCGGCTTGGGCAGCCCGAACTGATCAGGGCTGCCGATGCTCAGTTTCAGCATCGTCCGGTAGGCGGCGCGCGCCACCGGGGCCGGGAGACGCAGGTTCTGGCTCGACTCCGAGACCTGGTCGGCGGGCTTTCCGAAGATGAACTTCGGGAAGAAGTAGTAACCGCGGCGCATGCTGATCGCGACGTCGTTCGTGACCCCCGCCGCCTCCACCGCGATGTCGCAGCCCGAGTTTCCCGCGCCGATGACGAGCACCCGCTTGCCCGCGAGGTCCGCCGGGGTCGTGTAGTCACGGCTGTGCAGGATCTCGCCGTCGAACTTCCCCGGGAACGAGGGCGTGTGCGGGTGCCAGTTGTGGCCGTTCGCGATGATCAGCGCGCTGTGCTCCTGCGTGTGGCCGTCCGCGGTGGTGACCCGCCAGCCGTCGGAGAGCCGCTCGACCCCGGTGACGTCGGAGTTGAACCGGATCAGCCGCAGCAGATCGAAACGCTCCGCGTACTGCCGCAGGTAGGAGCGGACCTGGTCATGGCGGGGATAGGCGGGAAGGCCCCGGTCCATGGGCAGGTCGGAATAGCCGGTGACTTCGCGGGACGTGATGGTGTGCGTGTTCTCGTAGACGGAACTCCGCGGGTTTTCTATGTCCCAGATGCCGCCTACACCGGAGTGGGATTCGTACGCCACACACGGAATGCTGAGATCGCTGAGGTTCTTGAGGGACGCGAGCCCGGAAGGACCGGCTCCGATGACGGCGACCGGTCGTGGATCCGTCTGTGGTTCTGACACGTGAACTCCCCCGTGGAGATGGTGACATATGCCTCAGCACCTCCGGTGCGCCCGAGGTGCTGACTCAAGACTCGCGGAATCGACCCTCGCGGATCCAGCCACTTTCAAGGACTTCCAAATGACACGTGAAAATGCGGGCGCGCCTTGACTTACGGCCCGTGGCTTCCGCCTGATGGGCCCCGAACGCCTTTGCGGAAAAGGTGAATCACGTCACTATTCCTCTTCCGGTAGAACCGATCAACGTCGTGGCCGACGTCATGCTCAAGCCGGAGATCCTCGACCCCCGGGGCCGGTGGACGACGCGGTCCTCGCCCGGGTCCGTGCGAAACGCTCAGTGACACGGCGGCGGCCGTGGCCCCCGCTCACAGGTGGGGACCACGGCCGCCGACTGCACTGTGCCCGGCCCGGTCAGCGCAGCAGGACCTTGCGTCCCTCCACGCGGTGGCCGCCGCGTGCCAGGCGGCGCACGACGTCGACGAGCAGGGAGCGCTCGGCCTCCTTGACGCGCTCGTGGAGCGACTCCTCGTCGTCCGTGTCGCGCACCTCCACCGCCTCTTGGGCGATGACGGGGCCGGTGTCCACGCCGTCGTCGACGAAGTGGACGGTGCAGCCGGTGACCTTCGCGCCGTACGCGAGGGCGTCGGCGACCCCGTGGGCCCCGGGGAAGCTGGGCAGCAGCGCCGGATGGGTGTTGACGACGCGCCCGCCGAACCTGGCGAGGAACTCCTTCCCGACGATCTTCATGAACCCCGCGGACACGACGAGGTCCGGTGCGTACGCGGCCGTGGCCTCGGTCAGCGCCGTGTCCCACGCCTGCCGGGTGGGGAAGTCCCGTACGCGGCGGACGAAGGTGGGCACACCGGCCCGCTCGGCCCGTTCGAGCCCGGCGATGCCCTCCCGGTCGGCCCCGACGGCCACGACGCGCGCACCGAACCCGGCGGGATCGTCGGCGACGGCGTCGAGCAGGGCCTGGAGGTTCGTCCCGGAGCCCGAGACCAGGACGACCAGACGGACGCCCGGAAGGGCTCCCGGGCGCGCCTCCGCTGTCTTGGCGTCGTCGTTCATGACAGGGCGTCCACCAGTGCGTCTCCCCTGAGCGTGCGCAGGATGCGCACCTCGCGGCCCCGCCGCTCACGGGCGAGCAGACCGGCCTGTTCGAGCTGGCGGCAGTGGTAGGTCACCGTGCCGGCCGTGCAGTGCAGCAGGTCGGCCAGCTTGCCCATGGAGACGGGCTGGTTGCCGTTGCGCAGGATGACGGCGCGCAGTTCGCCCAGCGTCATCGCGAGCGCGTCCGCCGAACGCTCAAGGCGCGCGTCGTGGCCCCCGAGGAGCGGGGCGAGCCCGGACACCGGATAACCGACGTAGGCGTGCGCCCCTTCGATGCGGAGGACACAGGCGCGGGTGCCGGAGACCAGTGGCATGAGCGTCAGTCTTCGTATCGCCGTGCCATTGACCGGTGATGTGTTGTCGGGCAGCCGCAGATTTCCCCCGACAAAGGAGATTCGCGGGCTGAGATTGGCGAGGAGAGCGCCCATGGTTCCCGTGACCGAGGCCACACCCACGCGTTCGATTTCCCGTTCCAGCAAGGGTTTCGCCCGATGCCACACCGGGGCGGCCGACTCCCAAACGGTACGGACCAGAGTGGAGTACGAGATCAGGAAGTCGGACGGATTGTCGACGACCATTCGCCAGGCGGACGGAACTGCTCCGCCGAACGCCCGCTCCAGGGCGGCCAGCAGGGATTCCGACGAGATGTCGGCTATTCTCTCGATCTCGTGCCGCATGGCGTTCGGACCGGCTTCGCCGATCGGCGCGAGAACATCCGGAACGTACAGCGAGCCCGCGGAAGTGATGGGGCCCATCACGTTCAGCAGATGCTCGGGGCACGCCCTCCGCAGCAGACCCCGGCGGCTCATGGGGACTCCCTGCGGGACCCCGAGTGTGTCGCCCATCAGCGACAGGACGGACATTCCCGGCGTGAACCGTATGAGTACCGGGATGTCTACGTTTTCTCCTACATGAAGTGCGACGTCATCGGCCACTTCATCCCCCGTTCAAGACCGATCGCGGGCCCGGTCACGGGCCTCGACGTGCTGTGCGCGCCGGGGCCCCACCCCCGGTGCGCGGTGGTGGTGCTAGCCCCAGGCGGGGTCCTTGTCGGTGACGACGGGTCCGGCGGAGGGCGTCGCGTGCGATGCCGCGGACGCCGCCGGTATCCCGATGAGGGCCACGAGCGCCGCGGCGACCGTGGCCAGGCCGAGCATGGCCTGAGAGATATTGCGCATTAAATTTCCTTACCGTGCGCATGCTTGGGAAACTGCACGGATCAGGCCGAGGGTAAAGCGTGGCCGCTCCCCCCACAGCAGCGATCCTCGTCATTCATCCTGGCCGAAGCGGGCTCGGAATGTCGGATTGCACTGGCTGCGTGATGTTACATTTCACTTCTGTGAAGCGACATGAGACCTGCCCAAGGGAGCCCCGGTGCGGCATAGTTGACGGTGCCGAGCCTTGCCCCTGGGCGGAAGAGCTCTATCGTCGCGCAGTAGTTGAAGGTCATATCTTTCTTGAAGCCGTACCTGATTGCCTGAAGCGACTACAACTCGTCTTCGAGTCGCAGGGCTCCGACGGACTCGCCTTCCCCGTATCACCGCCGGTCGCGGCCGAGGCCGCCCTCCGCCCCCTGGAAGAGGCGATGGCACGCCTCCGCAGGGAGGCGGCGGAGATCCGCGCGGCCGTGGGGGCGTACGACTCGGTCTACTCCGACGCGCGCCGCAGGGAAGAGCAGTCGCTCACCGTCATCCGGGGCACCCGGGCGATCAGCCACGCTCTTGAGGCCGCGGTCGGGGGCTGCGCCGATGAGCTCATCACCGCCCAGCCCGGCGGCGGCCGGTCGGCCGAGCTGCTGCGCGAGGCGCTGGGACGCAGCCTGCCCCTGCTGGCCCGCGGGGTGCGGCAGCGCACGCTCTACCAGCACTCGGTCCGCACCCACAAGCCCACGCTCGCCTACATCAGGCGGGTCACCGCCGCGGGCGCCGAAGTCCGCACGCTCGCCGAGATATTCGACCGGCTGATCATCTGCGACCAGGACGTCGCCTTCATCCCCACCGGGGAGGAGACGGCGGACGCGGCGATGGAGATCCGGCACCCGGCGCTGATCCGCTATCTGACGGTGATGTTCGAACGGCACTGGGCCCGTGCCGCCCCCGTCGGCCCCTCGGCGGGCGGCCAGCGCGAGGCCCCCGTGATGGACGACCTCCAGCGCGTCATCCTGCGGGCCATGGTCGCGGGCGAGACGGACGAGCGCATCGCCCGCAGGATCGGCCTGAGCCGCCGCACGGTGGTGGCCCACATCCGCAGGGTCTCCGAGCACTTCGACAGCAGCAGCCGGGCCCAGCTCGGCTTCCTCCTCGCGAGCTCGGGGCTGCTCGACGTCCCCGACGACGGTGACGGGCCCTGCCCGGGCGCGGCCGACGAGACGGCTTTGGGCGAGGACCAGCCCTGACGCGGCGGCGGTGCGCGGCGGAGCCCCGCCCCTCAGGCCGCGACGAGCCCGTCCCCGGCGCGGGACCCGGCCTTCGCGCGCTTCGCCGACGCGAGGACCTCGTCGGCCGCCGCGATCGCCTCGGCGACCGAGTGGGTCCCCGTGGCCTCGCGGAGCGCCCGGACCACCTCCGCCAGCTCCCGGCGGCGCGCGGGGTCCGGCTTCTCGGCGAGCGCGATGCGTGCGCTCGCATACCTGGCGAGCAGCGCTCTCGCGGTACGAGGCGTCGGCTGCGACACGATCACAGGTTCCTCCCGGAGGTTCTTCTGTGACCTACGCCTGCCCGGGGAAAGCGGACGCATGCGCGACACGTGCGGTGGCCGCGCGGGGAGCCGCGCGCATGGCGTGCACGGGAGCGGGCGCCCGCACTGCGTAGCATGCGAGGAATCACGATCAGGACCACGACCACCGGAAGAGTGTGACGGCGATGCCCGCTGCGCGGTCAGGGGCGGGGGACGGACCGGGGGAGCCCGAGCAGCAGGCGCTCTTCGGGTGGCAGGACGCGGCCCCGGCCGAGGAGGCCGCCCCGCGCCGGGCCTTCCGCGACAGCCCCGAGGCGCGGCGGATGCTCGATGTCCGCGAGGTCTACGCGGAGCCCGCGGCCCTCGACTCGCCGCGCGGTCAGCAGATCATGGCCCGGCTGCCCGGCGTACGGGTCGTCGAGGTCGAGAGCCACTGGCGCATTCCCTCGCTGCACGGCAACGACGGCAACGTGGGCCGCTGGGTCCGCGTCAAGACCGAGACGCTCGTCCTCGGGGTCAAGCACAGCCTCGCCACGCGCCCCAACGGCAGATCCGCCGACTTCATCGCCCCCGGCACCTCCAACGGGTGCGCGATGGCCTGCGCCTACTGCTACGTCCCCCGCCGCAAGGGCTTCGCCAACCCCATCACGCTGTTCACCAACATCGAGGCGATCCTGGCCCACGTCCAGCGCCACGTACGCGCCCAGGGCCGGAAGCCGGAGCCCAACCAGTGCGACCCCGACGCCTGGGTCTACGACTTCGGGGAGAACGGTGACTGCTCCGTCGACGACCTGGTCTGCGACAACACCGCCGACTTCATCGCCGCCTTCCGCGCCATGCCGACGGCCAAGGCGTCGTTCGCGACCAAGTTCGTCAATCCCGGCCTGCTCGCGCTCGACCCCCGGGGGCGGACCCGGGTGCGCTTCTCCGTCATGCCGCCCGGTGACGCCAGACTCCTCGACATCCGTACGAGTCCGGTGCCCGAGCGGATCGCCGCCGCCGCCGACTTCCTGGACGCCGGGTACGAGGTGCACTTCAACCTCTCGCCCGTCGTGCTGCGCCCCGGCTGGGAGCGGGACTGGGCCGAGCTGCTCGACCACCTGGACGACGTGCTGCCCGCCCGGGTGAAGGAGCAGGCGGCGGCCGAGATCATCATGCTCACCCACAACGAGGGCCTGCACGACGTCAACCTCGGCTGGCACCCTCGCGGCGAGGACCTGCTCTGGCAGCCGGACCTCCAGGAGACCAAGCGCTCGCAGAACGGGGCGCTCAACGTGCGGTACGAGATCGACGTCAAGCAGCGGGCCCTCGCGCACCTCCGGCAGCTCATCGCCGAGCGGGCGCCGTGGCTGCGCGTCAGATACGCCTTCTGAGCACACGGGCGGACGACGGCGCCGCCCGGTGATCACCACCGGGCGGCGCCCGCGTCAGCGATGCGTGGTCAACCCTGTCAGCCCAGCCTCACCTCCCCCTGGTTGAGGACCCGCGGCAGGAAGTAGGCGCTCTGGATCTCGGCGTTGGTGTTGCTGCCGCGCAACTGCTCCGACCAGATCATGAAGTATGACCAGTTCGGCTGGCTGTTGAGCAGGGAAGCCGTGGGGACCTTGCCCATCTCCGCGAGCGCGATCGGCTTGCCGCCCGCGATGGTGCGGAGCTGGTTGTAGTCGGCGGAGCTGGGGTGGTTCTTGTACCAGACGTCGAGCGAGGCCACGTCGACGTAGGCGTCGCCCGGGTAGTAGTCCGCCCAGCCGCCCGCGGGGTTGTCCTGGACGTTCCAGACCCAGATGAGGTTGTCCAGGCCCTTGCCCACCAGGTAGTCACGGGTGATCTGGTACAGCTTCCTGCTGCCGTTCGCGCCCGGGCGGTTGCCCCACCAGTTCCACGACTCGTTCATCTCGTGCAGCGGGCGGAACAGGACGGGGACGCCCGCCGACTTGAGCTGCTGGAGGTAGGGGACCGCCTCGTCGAGGCGGCGCTTCCACGCGGTGTTGAGCGCCGTGCCGTCGGTGACGACCTGCGAGAACTGCGTGTCGCTGATCTTCGACTTGACGCCGCCCTCGAAGGCGCAGGAGCTGCCCGTCGTCGGCGGACAGACGTGCCAGGTCAGTGCCACGAGTGAGCCGTTCCGCCACTCGGTCCTCGCCTGGTCGATCACCCGCTGCCGGTTGGCGACGTCCGCCGCGTTGAACATCAGGTCGCCGCCCCACAGGCCCGGGTACTGACCGGTGACGTCCTTGACCTGCTGGGTGTACTGGCCCGGGTTGGACGCGGGCTCCTTGTTGTGCTGGCCGGACACGATGTTCGAGCCCTGGATGGCGCGGAGGTAGTTCAAGACCTGCTGCTTGCTGCCCGCGGGGAACGCCTGGGCCTCCGGGGCGGCGGCGGGCACCGTCAGGAGGGCGGCCACGGCGGCCAGTGAGGTCAGGCAGAGCGCGGTGAGGCGGGTTCTGCGCATGGGGGTCTCCTTGCTGGGTCGAGGGGGGCGTGCGGTGGGGACGTCCAGCTCCTTCCGCTCCGGTGTCTCTGGTGTCTTCGGTGTCAGTGGGCGGTGTGCGGCGTGCGCGGTGTGTGCCGCGTGTGCCGCTGGAAGAAGGCCCACATCGAGGTGTTGGCGCTGATCTCCCGGTTGGTGTGGCCGTTGCCCGCCGACTCCTCGGGCGAGCCCGGCCAGGTGTGGCCGCCGTCGGTGATGTCGTGCAGCACGACGTCGGCGCCGCCGCGGCAGCCGCCGTAGGTGACGCGGCGGACGTGCGGGGTGAGCGGCTCGGTCCGCGGGGCGAGGGAGCAGCCGTTCAGTTCGGCCCAGCGGCGCTGGGCCGCGGGCACGGAGTAGCGCCAGGCCGGGCTGCCGCCGCCCCCGTAGGGATTGGTGTGGTCCTGCTCGCCGTGGAAGGCGGCCACCGGCACCGGCCGCGGGGGACGGCAGGAGGCGGTGGCGGGCCGGGTGTCGTCGGCCGGGTCGGGGGTGCCCGCCCGCAGGCCCGCCACGGGGGCGATCGCGGCGATCCGTTCCGGGATGCGGCAGGCCAGCGCCGAGGCCATCCGGCCGCCGCCGGAGTACCCGGTGACGTACACGCGCGCCGGGTCGGCGCACAGGCGGGTGCCGAGCGTGTCGATGACCTGGCCGAGGAAGCCCACGTCGTCGCGCGGGCCGGTGGTCACCCCCGGCACGTTCCAGGAGAAGCCGTCGCCCGCCGGGATGGCGCCGTCCGGCACGGCCACCACGAAGCCCTCGCGGTCGGCGGTGGCCCGCATCCCGGAGTAGCCGAGCTGCCGGCTGCCCCGGGACTGGCTGCCGTGCAGGTTCAGGACCAGCGGCAGCCGCCCGGCGCGGGGCGCCGGGGGAAGGTGCGCGAGCACGTCGTACGAGCGTCCGCCGTAGGTGACGGGAAGCGTGACATCACCGGGGGAGCGGGTGCAGGCGACGGCCTTGGCCGGGCCGCCCGGCGAGGCGACGGCCCGGGCCGCACCGCCCGGCGAAGCGCCCGCCGCCGGGGCCGACGCCAGCGCGCACAGCATCGCCAGGAGGGCGGCGGGGACGCCCCGGCCGACACGGCACGGCCGTTCTCGTCTGGAACATGACATGGGACCTCCGATGGGACGTGACATGAGACCTCCGAAGGCTCCGGAGCCGGTCGGCGGCATACTCTGCACACTCAGGACAACGTTGTCTAGACACCCGGCAAATTAAGCAATAGTTCAGTAAAGCGAGCAGCTAGATCCGTTGGCAGCGACGGAAAAAGAACTGAACCGGTCTATGGACAAGCCCGGAAATCGGCCTCTACTTTGTCCGTCATGCACAGCGGGCCGCGTCAGGGCCGCCCGCAACTCCCCTGGAGGCCACGGCAGATGAAGCGCAAGACCGCTACCGCCACCGCACTGGTCGGTGCCCTCTCCTTGCTCGCGGTGGGTACCGGCTGCGGCAAGGGCGGCGACGCGGCGGCCGACGACCCCAAGCAGCTCACGGTCCTCTCGCAGTACCTGAAGGCGACGCCGGGCGGAAAGGTCTTCCACGACGAGGTCGAGGCCTTCTCCAAGAAGTCCGGCATCAAGGTCAAGGTCATCGAGGCGGGCGAGGACCTGGACGAGTCCTACGAGACGTCGCTCGCGGCCGACAAGGAAGCGGACGTCGTCTTCGTCAACCTCTACGACAAGACGCTGGCCTGGACGAAGAACAACGCCACGGTCGCGGTCAACGATCACATCGAGGACTGGGGACTCAAGGACAAGGCCGAGCCGCAGGCCCTGAAGGAGTGGACCAACCCCGACGGCAAGGTGATGGGCTTCCCGTTCGCCGGGTTCTCCTGGCCCGTCTGGTACAACACCGCGCTGCTCGACAAGGCCGGGGTCGACGGGATTCCCACGACCACCGACGAGCTGCTCGCCGCCGCGAAGAAGCTCCGTGCCGCGGGCGTCCAGCCCATGGCCGTCGGGGGCAACGACTGGAGCGGGCAGAAGCTCTTCCTCCAGATATCCCAGTCGTACGTGACCAAGCAGGCGGCGCGGAAGCTCGACGCCGAGGGCGGCTACTGCGCCTCCGCCGACGCCATGAAGGGCGTCGAGCTCTTCACGAAGCTGCGGGACGGCGGCGTCTTCGCCGACAAGGCGCAGGGATTCACCTTCGACGCGATGCAGAACCAGTACTACACCGGCAAGGCCGCGATCATGTCGCAGGGCTCCTGGGCGTTCAGCGAGGTGCCCGAGAAGGTGCGCAAGAGCACGAAGCTGGCGGGTCTGCCGCTGCCGGACGGGGCCGCCTTCGGCAAGCCGACCGTCTTCACCGGGTTCACCAGCACCGGCTTCTGGATCAGCCCCAACGGGGAGAAGAAGCAGGACGCCGTGAAGCGGTTCGTCAGCCACTTCTACCAGCCGGAGGTGGCGGGCCGCTTCGTCGCCGACGCCAGCATCTACCCGGCCGTGAAGCTGGACGCGGGGCACCGCAGGAGTGACGACCCGCTGCTCAACAGCGCCGTCAACGACATCGCCGGGACCACCACCGACGCGCAGCTCCCCGACCTGCACATCCCGGCCGCCGCCAACACCCCCCTGGTGCAGGCCACCTCGCTCGCCTTCGGTCCTGACAACGATGCCAAGAAGATCTGCGCGGCGCTCGACCGGGCCTACGACGGGGTCGAGTGATGGCCGCCGCACTGACCAAGCCGGACCCGGTGCGGGCGCCCGCGCCCGCACCTCGCACCGCACCGCCGCCCGTCCGCGCCGCCGACCGACGACGGCGGCGCGGACGGGGTCCCG
>NZ_JASKYR010000181.1:0-13134 GCF_041028215.1 Streptomyces flavofungini | reverse complement strand
AGATGGGCCAGGCCGAAGCCGTGCACGGGCACGGCGTAGACGATGCCGTCGGCCCGCTTCATCTCCTCGACGATGCCGGGCATGTCGTCCCGCAGCCCGCACGGGACGGTCCGCACATTGCAGTTGCCGCACGGGCTGCACGGCGGGATGCCCCCAGAACTCATGATGTCCAGGGGCGGGGCCTCCGACGGCCCCGCCCCGCCCCCCACTGCGGCTCAGTCCTTGAGCTTGCCTGCGAAGTAGTCGATGTAGGCCTGCATGTCGAAGTGGCCGTGGCCGGAGAGCGAGAACACGATGCTCTTCGACTCGCCGGACTCCTTGCAGGCCAGCGCCTCGTCGATGGCGACGCGCACCGCGTGCGTCGACTCCGGCGCGGGCACGATGCCCTCGTGGCGGGCGAAGGTGACACCGGCCTCGAAGCACGCGGTCTGCGGTACGGCGCGTGCCTCCAGGTAGTCGAGGTCCTTGAGCGCGCTGATGATCGGCGACATGCCGTGGTAGCGGAGGCCGCCCGCGTGGATGCTCGGCGGCACGAAGTCGTGGCCGAGGGTGTGCATCTTGGTGAGCGGTGTCAGCCCGGCGGTGTCGCCGAAGTCGTAGTCCAGCCTGCCCTGGGTCAGCGTCGGGCAGGAGGCGGGCTCGACGGCGATGGCGCGGACCGGGCGCCCGCCGCGCAGCTGCTCGCCGAGGAAGGGCAGGGCGAGGCCGCCGAAGTTGGAGCCGCCGCCCGCGGCGCCGATCACGATGTCCGGGTAGTCCTCGGCCAGCTCCATCTGGAGCTGGGCCTCCTGTCCGATGATGGTCTGGTGCATCAGCACGTGGTTGAGCACCGAGCCGAGCGCGTACTTGGCGGTGCCGTTGCTGCTGACCGCCGCCTCCACCGCCTCGGAGATGGCGAGGCCGAGGCTGCCGGGCGAGTCCGGGTCGGCGGCGAGCGCGGCGCGCCCGGCCGCGGTGCGGTCGCTGGGGCTCGCGGTGACGCTCGCCCCGAACGTCTCCATCAGGCCCCGGCGGTAGGGCTTCTGCTGGTAGCTCACCTTGACCATGTAGACCTCGCAGACGAGGCCGAAGTACTGGCAGGCGAGCGAGAGGGAGCTGCCCCACTGGCCCGCGCCGGTCTCCGTGGTGAGCCGCTCCACCCCGGCGCGCTTGTTGTAGTACGCCTGCGGGATGGCCGTGTTGGGCTTGTGGCTGCCCGCCGGGCTCACGCCCTCGTTCTTGAAGTAGATGCGGGCCGGGGTGTCCAGCGCCTTCTCCAGGCGGCGGGCGCGGACCAGCGGGCTCGGGCGCCACTGCTTGTAGACGTCGAGCACGGCGCCGGGGATGTCCACGCTCGCGTCCGTGGAGAACTCCTGGGCTATCAGCTCCGCGGGGAACAGCGGCTCCAGGTCCGCCGGGGTGATCGGCTCGCGGGTGCCGGGGTGCAGCATCGGATCCAGCGGCTTGGGCAGGTCCGCGACCACGTTGTACCAGGTGGTGGGGATGCGGTCTTCGGGCAGCAGGAACTTCGTCTGGGTCTGGGACATGAACACTCTCTGTTCGGACTCGGTGCGGTGGAAATGCTTCCGTGTGCGGTGAAGGTGAACGTGGGGACTGAAGTGGCTAGTTGGCCGCTCGTGGCGCGCCGTGCGGCTCCGCGGGGGCGGCCGGGGGCTCCGGTACGGGTGCGGCCGGGGCGGCCGACGGCCTGACGCGCAGCAGCGCGAACACGGCCATGCCGAGCAGCGGGGCGGCGAGCAGGGTGAGGAAGACGGGCCCGTGACCGTGGGCCGTCCAGAGGACGCCCAGGCCGACCGGCACGACGAGCCGGGCGAGGCCGAGGACGAAGCCGTTGAGCGCCATGAAGCTGCCGACGCGGCGCTCGTTGACGTGGTCGGCGATGTACGTGGGCACGACGACGGAGACGATGATCTCGCCGAGTGTCCACACGACGGTGGAGAGCAGGATGGCGGGCAGCGAGAACGCGAAGGCGATCACGGCGAGGCCGAGCGACCACAGCAGCCCGGCGACGAGCAGCAGCGGCTTGGTGCCGTAGGCGCTGATGCGCTTCTCCATGAGGAGGCCGAGGCTGACCACGACGACGCTGTTGATGGTGTAGACGGCGCCGACCAGGCCCGCGGACTCGTCCAGGACCGTGGTGACCGCGAGCGGCAGCGCGTATTCGAGGCCGATCAGCGGGGCGACGTAGAAGAAGGAGACCAGGACGATCAGCAGGACGTGACCGTGGCCCAGGGAGGTCGCGCGGTCCTTGGCCCGGGGCCCGCCGGTGCGGGTGCGCCGGTCGTGCGGCACCCAGATCACGATCATCGCGGCACACGCGAGGCCGACGAGGATGTTGCCCGCGAACATGACGTGGTACGAGTAGGCCGCCGCGACGCCGCCGAGCAGCGGGCCGACACCCATGCCGAGGTTGTTGCCGACATAGCTGACGGTGTACGCGAAGGGCCGCTGCTCGGGCGTGGTGAGATCGGCGACCAGGGTGTTGGACGCCGGGCTGAACATCCCCATGCCGACCAGGGCGATGAACAGCAGCCCCGCGTACGTCCACGGCGGCCCGTCGAGGACGGCGAGGCCGAGATAGCCCGCCGCGTTCAGGAGCAGCGCCGTGAGCAGCGCGGTGCGCCTGCCGCGCAGATCGCAGAGCGGTCCGCTGAGCAGGCTGCCGACCAGCAGGCCCGTACTGCCGATCGAGATCAGCAGTCCGGCCTCGCCGGGGCTGAGGCCCTCGCCGCGCACCAGATAGACGGCGAGCAGCGGGAAGACGAACATGCCCGCGCGGTTGACGAAGGACGCGAGGAAGAGCACGCGCAGCGCGAGCGGCAGCTCCGCGAACCGGGTCAGCCACCTGGCTCGGCCCCCCTCTCCTCTCCGGAAACCCGTCATCCCGTCAGCTCTGTTCGGTCTCGACACGGAACGCGTCCCGTACGGTCTTGAAGCGGGCCCGGACGTCCTCGAAGTCGGTGCCCTCGCACACGTACCAGCCGAGGACGTCGTTGGACGCGGTCGGCGGGGCCAGCACATCGCCCACGCTCTTCCACACATCGGCGTCGAGGACCGTGTCGAGCGCGGTCAGCTCCTCGGGCGTGGTGATGGCGGTGATGCGCCCGTACTTGGGGGAGCCGAGGTACTCGGTGCCGATCTCCGGGCCGAGCCGGGCGGTGGGCCGGTGGTCCGGGTCGAGTTCGAGGCGGCACCACTCGCCCGCCAGGTTGATGCCGCGCCCCGCCTCGATGGCCGGGACGATCGAGCCGCCGCCCGCGCGTGCGCCCGCCTCGCCGAAGACGGGGTCGCCGCCGTCGTCGGGCAGGAAGAACTCCGCGTGCACCACACCGGTGGAGAGCCCGAAACCGCGCAGCACCACGGCGTTCAGATCGAGGATGCGCTGCTCGCGCCCGCTCAGGCCGTGCTTGCGGGAGATGGTGCCGCCCGGCTCGTCGAGGTACTCAAGGACGGAGTACGTGTACTGGGAGAGCTGCTCGAAGACCACCTCGCCGTTCTGGAACAGCGAGTCGACGTGGTACTCGGTGCCGCGGATGAACTCCTCGACCCGGTACTCGTGCCGGTCGTCGCCCATCGCCTCCCAGACCCGGTCCAGATCCTCGCGGCTGTCCACCCGGTAGGTGTCGCCGCAGGCCCAGCCCGCGTACGGCTTGATCACGACCGGGTAGCCCGCCTCCTCGGCGAACTCCGCGACCGCCGTCACCGTGTCGGGGCGGCAGGAGCGGGCCACCCGCACGCCCAGCTCCTCGGCCCTGCGGTGCATGACGTTCTTGTCGCGGAAGTTGAGCGCCTGGTCCGGGGTGAGACCCGGGATGCCGTGGTCGCGGCGGCTGCGGCTCGCGGGGAGCACATCGCCCTCGAAGAGCGGGAAGATCCGCTCGATGGCGTGCTCGGCGAGGATGCCGTCGACCGCGGCCCGTACGGCGGCCGTGTCGTCCAGATCGGCGTGGTAGCAGGGCAGCCCCTTGGTCTCGGGCGCCTCCCAGCCGGTCGGCAGCAGCACCACGCTCGCCACGCCGAGTTCGGCGGCGGCCTCGACGACACTGCGGAACTGTGCCGTGTAGCGGCCGGCGGCCGGGCGGTACACCACCAGGATCGAACGGCTCATGCGGATCTCCTCGTACGGGTCGGGTTCTGGTGCGGGCTCAGCGGACCGGTGCGGCCGAGGGGGCCCCGAACAGCTCCCCGAACAGCTCTCCGGACGGCGTGGACCGGTCGAGCACCAGCGGTCGCCCGACGCTCCCGGTGAGAGGGGTGAGCGCCTCCGTGAGGCGGCCGAGCGCCTCCTGGACGTCGTCCCGGCCGCCCTCGTGGGCGGATTCGACGGTGATCAGGAGCTTGTGCCGGCCGAGGCCGGTCTTGACCACGTCGCCCTGCCGCCAGTTCCACCGGCGCGAGTGCGCCCGGCCCCGCCCGTCGGCGTACACGACCTCGCCGGGCTCGGGGTGCTCCGGCGCGTCGGGGGCGCCGAGCGGCAGATAGGTCTCGTCGCCGTCGGCGAGCCGCACGGACAGTTCCCCCTCGATGTCCCCCACGTCGCAGGAGGCGACGGGCAGACCGCTGGCCAGCGACACCGCGTTGCACAGGTCGACCGCGGAGTTGATCCGCGGCAGCCGGTCCCCCTTGGCCACCCGGCGCAGCACCGACTCGGCGGCGCAGGGGAAGCGGTTGGGGTTCACCCCGACGGCCCGGTAGGCCTCGCGCCAGGCGGCGATGGCGGGCAGCGCGGAGACGTCGGCCTTGCTGAGCGCCCTGGCGTGCAGCGCGTCCTCGGCCGCGGTGAGCAGGCCGTCCACGGCGGCCGCGGCCCTGACGACCTCGATGTCCGGTACGGCGATCAGGCCGAGCACATAGCCGGGCACACGCTCGGTCAGCCGCGCGTCGACCGTGACGGTCAGGGTGTCCGTGCCGGGGGTGGTGCTGTCCATGGAGAGGGGTCCTTCTCGTCCGTCGGCCTCGGGCCCTGGTTCCTCGGGGCCCGGCGGCCGGGGGTCGTGGTGGCCGGGGGGTGTGTGTCGGTCCGTGATCCGGGGWCCGCTGATGACGCGTCCGACAGTAGGGAGACCGGGGGTGTCCGGCTGTGGCCAATTCCCGGCAATTCCGGGAGGCCACTTGGCGGCTGCCGGAGAACCGGTCCCGCCGGTCAGCCCCGCTTGCCCGCCGGTTCGGCGGCCGTCGCACCGGCCCCCGCGGCCGGTCCCGCGGCTGGTCCCGCGTCCTGCCCGGCATCCGGTCCGCGCTGTCCCACCCGTACGCCGATGACCGCCGTGACCAGGGCGAGGACCGCGAGGCCCGCGCCCAGCGGGCCCAGCAGGTCCACCTGGTCCGCGCCGCCGCCTGCGATCACCCGGCCGCCGATGAAGCCGCCGAGCGAGATCCCGGTGAAGGTGGCCGAGGAGTTCAGGGAGAGCAGCAGCGGCCCCGAGGCGGGCGCGACGGCGAAGAGCCGGTACTGCTGCGGGGGCTGGGTCATCATCGCGGTGACGCCCCAGGCCGCCATGGCGAGCGCGGCGGTCAGGGTCCGTTCGCGGGTCAGCGGCAGCGTGCCGAGGACCACGGCGAGCCCGGCGACCGACGCGAGCAGGACGGGGGTCGCGCCCCAGCGGTCGGTGGCCCGGCCGCCGAGGGCCGTGCCCACCACGGCGAGGACGCCGAAGACGAGAAGGAGCAGGGCGAGTTCACCGCCGTCGCCGCCGGTCACCGGGGCGAGGACGGCGCCGATGTAGGTGAGCGCCAGATAGCCGCCGGTCATGAAGAGCAGCGTGGTGAGCACCGTGAACAGGACCCTCGGGTCCCGCGCCGGGGCGAGGCGCGCGGCGAGGCCCGGCGCGGCGGGCAGTCTGACCTCGGGCAGGCCCCCGGCCACGGCGGCGGCGCACAGCACCCCGAGCCCGGCGAGCAGCCAGAAGGTGGACCGCCAGCCCAGGTCGGCGGCGAGCCAGGTGCCGAACGGCACGCCCGCGACCGTCGCGGCGGAGAGACCGCCGAGGACCACGGCCATGGCGCGCCCGCGCCGCTCGGGCGCCGAGAGCGCGGCGGCGGACGCCGAGGCGGCCGGGATGTAGAGGGCGGCGCCCGCGGCGGTGGCGACCCGGGCCGCGAGCAGCGCGCCGAGACCGGGCGCGAGCGCGGACGCGGCGTTGCCGAGGGCGAAGACGAGCAGCGAGATCACCAGGACGGTACGGCGTTCCAGGCGTCCGGTGAGGGCGCCGAGCACCGGCGCGAGGACGGCGTAGGTGAGCGCGAAGAGGGTGCTCACCCAGCCCGCGTCGGCGAGGGTCGCCGACAGGTCTCCGGCCACCTCGGGCAGGACTCCGGCCACCACGAAGGTGTCGGTGCCGATGGCGAAGGCTCCGACGGCGAGGACGGGCAGCACGGGCAGCGAGGGCTTCGTGCGGGGCATCACGCGGCTCCTTCAGCGACGGGGGAGAGGAAGGCGTCGGTGCCGCCCGCGACGGCGACGCCGCCGAGCAGCACCAGTTCGATGGCGCCGGGGCGGCTGAGCACGGTGATGTCCTCGGCGGGGTCGCCGTCGGTCACCACCAGGTCGGCGAGGCGGCCCGGCTGTACGGTCCCGGCCGTGTCGCCGCGGCCCGCGAGCCGGGCGCCGTTGGCGGTGGCCCAGGTCAGGACGGTGGGAGCGGGGATGCCCGCCATCGTCACGTACAGCTCAAGCTCCTTGGCGTAGGTGCCGTGCGGGGTCCAGGCGAAGCCGAAGTCGTCGCCCGCCACGACCGGGATGCCCATCTCCACCATGAGCGGCAGGATGCGCAGCGTGTTCTCCACCTCCGCCTCGAACTCCAGCGTCTCCAGGTACTCGGGGGTCTTGCCGTGCTCGGTGCCGGTGGTGAGCAGCATGTGCGGCTGGTAGAGGCTCGGCACGACGAAGATCCCGCGTTCGGCGATGGCGTCGAGTGCCGCGTCGTCGGCGTAGGTCGCGTGGTCGATGACGTCGACCCCGGCGGCGATGGCGTTGCGGATGCCACCGAGGCCGCGCGAGTGGGCCCGCACCTTGGCGCCGTGTTCGTGCGCCGTACGGGCGGCGATGACCAGTTCCTCCGCGGTGAAGAGGAGTTCGTGGGACCGGCCGTTGGGGAAGGTGTCGTCGCCGGAGGAGAAGACCTTCACGATCTCCGCGCCCTGGGCGATCTCCCCAGCGACGTACTCGGCCATCTCCTCGGGGGTGTCGGCGAGCCGCATCAGATCGGACGGGATGCGCTTCTTGACGTCGGGGTTACGGCGCTCGGGCGGCCCCGACACCATCAGGTCCCGGCTGCACGGGGTGATCCGGGGGCCGCGCAGCCGCCCGGAGTCGACCGCCCTGCGCAGGGCCATGTCGATGCCGGAGACCGAGCCCGCGCCGACGAAGCCGGTGTAGCCGAGGCCGAGGAGGTTGGTGGTGTTCGCCGCGGCGCCGAGGGTGACCTCGGGGATGGAGTACTTGAAGAGCATCTCGCGGCCGTCGAGGACGTCGAGGTAGGCGATGTGGGTGTGCCCGAGCGTCATGCCGGGCATGACGGTGCGGCCCGCCAGGTCCAGGACGTCGACGTCCGGCGCGTGGACGGGGGCCAGGCCCTCGGGCATGACCGCCTCGATGCGGTCGCCGTCGATGAGCACGCTGTGGTGCGGCAGGGAGGCCTTGCCGAGGCCCTCCTGCACGGTGGCACGGTGGAGCAGGGTCTTGCGGGACACGTCGGGAATCTCCAGTTCGGACGGGGTGGCGCGAAGGCGGGGCGTGCGCAGGCGTGGGGCGGGCGTACGCGGCCGGTCAGGCGGTGGCGGTGCGGGGCACCTCGGCCGCGTCCGCGTGCCCGAAGAGGGTCCAGAGGATCTCCGCGCCCGGCCGGGTGGCCACCCAGCGCAGGCCGTGGGCCCGTACCCCCGGGGCGTTGGTGACCGCGAGCCGGGCGCCGCCCGCCGCCGCGATCTCGGCGGCGTGCTGCGTGGACGCCGCGTCGACCCAGCGCACCTCGCGGTCGCGCAGCGCGGCGGGCACCACCTCGGCGTAGATGCGGCGGACCTCCCACATGGCGGCGACCGTGACGGGGCCCTCGCCGTCGGCGAGCGGTTCCGGGCTCGCGGGAGCGGCGATCCCGTACTCCGGGGTGGCCTGCGGGAAGAAGGCCTGGAGCCGCAGGTCGCGGTGCCAGTGGAAGCGGGTGAGTCCCTGGTAGGCGCTGGGGACGAGGGCGAAGTCGACCTCGCGGGCCACGACCCCGGCGAGCACCTCGTCGAAGGTGGCGAAGAGCTCGACGGAGAGACCGTGCTGCCGGGCGAGGAACCCGGCGACCAGCTGGCTCGACGTGCCGTCCGGGCCGAGAGTGCCGAGGACGGTGCCGGGCCGCGCGGCCCAGCGCCCGGTCAGCTCGCTCCAGCGTGCGGTGTACTCCTCGGCGAGAGGCCCGGGCAGGGCCACGGTGTCAGCGCTCATAGCCACGGTTCGCCGCCATCTTCCGGGCCACCTGGGACTCGTGGTCGGGCGTGCTGCGCCGGTCCACGATGCGGGCGGCCTTCCAGCTCACGAAGGCGCCGGTGCTGACGATGGGGTCGAGTCCGTCGCTGAGCTCGACGGTCACGGGCACCCCGAGCGCGTCGGCGGCCCGCGCCCGTACGGCGTCGGCGAGCGCGGCGGCGTCCTCGACGAGACCCTTGAGCAGTTCGAGCCGGACGGTCAGCCGGTCCTGTCCCGCGCCGTCGCGCTCGATCACCACCTGGTATCCGGCGGAGCCGGTGACCCCGGTCATGACGGCCGTCTCGATCTGCCCGGCGGTGAAGCGACGGCCGCCCAGTTCGAGGCGGTCCAGGGTGCGGCCGACGATGCGTACGAGATCGCCCGGCATCTCGCAGTCGCAGTCCGGCTCCTCGATCACCACGGCGTCCCCGGTGCGGTAGCGGACCAGCGGCTTCACGCCGTCGATCAGCATCGTCACGGTCAGCTCGCCGCTGCCGCGCGGGCCGTGGGACTCACCGGTCTCGGGGTCCACCACCTCGATGAGGTAGTTGGTCTGCGAGAGGTGCATGCGCTTGTTGCGGCAGGCCGTCGCCATGACGAAGGCCTCCTGCGATCCGTACAGGATGTTGTAGACGTCGGCGCCCCAGACCGTCTCCAGGTTGTGCGCGAGGGCCGGGGTGCACATCTCGCCGGTGACGAGCAGCAGCCTGACGGAGAAGTCGCGGCGCAGGTCGTAGCCGTAGTGCTCGGCGGCCTTGGCGAGGGTGAGGGCGACGCCGGGGGTGCAGCAGACGACTTCGAGCTCCAGGTCCTTCATGAGCTGGAGGGCCTTGGGGAAGCCGATGACCGGGGAGTAGGGCCAGATCTTGGCGTTGAGCGAGCCGACGTTGCGGGCGATGTCCCCGAGCGTGTCGCCGAAGGAGTGCACCTCGGTCGGGCCCATCAGGCCGATGCGGGGCGCGTGGTCGCCGAAGTGGTGCCGGAAGATGGACGACCAGGACTCGCTGATGTGGGCGTTGCTCGCGACGATCTCGCGCCCGTCGCGGGGGCAGGGGGTCGCCGCGCCGGTGGTGCCGGTGGTCTCGTAGAAGAAGAGGGCGTCGGTGAGCGGCCTGCTGAGGACGTCGAGCATCTCCTCGCGCAACTGGGCCTTGGTGGTGAAGGGCAGCGCCTCAAGGTTGCCGGGTGTGACCGAGCCGAGGTCGACGTCCTTCAGGAGCCGTGCGTAGAACGGCGAGCCGGTGCTGACCTGTTCGAGCACGGTACGGAGCTGGCGGGCGCGCCAGTCGTCGAGGTCGCCTCCGCTCAGCGTGCGGGCGTAGAAGGCCTGGTGGAGTGCGAGGTAGCGGGCGGTGAAGTCGGCCGCGGGGCCGTTCGTGGGCAGCCACATGGGCGAGGGGTCCTCTCGGAAGGAAGGAAGAGCGCGCGCGGGCCGGAAGACGGCGGCGTGCGGCCGCTCCGGGCGCGTGGACGCGCGTGAAGTCGTGGTGGTGGTGGCTGGGCGTGGCCGGGGTGCCGCTCCCGGCGGTGGTGCCGCCCGCGAAGCGGGGGTGATGTCGCGGGCGGGGCCGCTCTCGCGGGCCGGGTGCCGCCGCTACGGCAGGTGGTGCCGTGCCGCCCGCGTCAGTGCAGGCCGCCGTTGACGTCGAGCACGCTCCCGGTGACGTAACCGGCCGCGGGACCCGCGAGCCAGCACACGGCGGCGGCCACCTCGGCCGGGTCGCCGAACCGCCCCTGCGGGATGCGCGCGCGGTAGTCGGCCACCCGGTCGGCCGGGATACGGGCGGCCATCGGGGTGTCGATCAGACCGGGCGCGACGGCGTTGACGCGGATGCGGTGCGGGGCGAGCGACTGCCCGAGCCCGCGGGTCAGTGCGATCACGGCGCCCTTGGACGCGCCGTACGCCGCGTCGGGACTGCCACTCCGACCGCTGATGGAGGCGATGTTGACGACACTGCCGGGGCGCCCGGCGGCGATGAGGCGGCGGGTCAGCGACTGGGTGCAGAAGAAGGCGGCACCCGCGTTGACGTCGAAGACCCGGCGGTAGCTCGCCGCGTCGTAGTCCAGGAAGTCCCTGGCCTCATAGATCCCCGCGTTGTTGATGAGGACCCCGGGCAGTCCGTACCGGTCCTCGATCTCCTGGAACACCTCCTCGGCCGCTTGCGGCGCGCCGAGGTCGGCGGTGAGCGTCGCGTGCGCGGCCGGGCCGGCGTCGTCGGTGACGTCGACGGCGAGCACGCGGTGCCCGGTTCTCGTCAGTTCCGCCGTGATGGCGCGGCCGATGCCTCCCGCGGCACCGGTCACCACCGCCAACGGCTCCTTGTCGTGCTGCATTTCATCCCCCGAATTCATGCTCCGCCGCCCCCGTCCCCGTCTCGTGCCGCCCGGTCAGCGGGCGGGCACCGCGGGCGCCGGGCGCGCCTCGCGGGCCCCCGCCAGGAAGTTCTCGAAGAGCCGCAGACCGTCGTGGGTCGTCACGCTCTCCGGGTGGAACTGCACCCCTTCGACGGCGAGCGTCCGGTGCCGCAGCCCCATCACATAGCCGTCGTCGAGCGAGGTCGCGGTCACCACCAGCTCCTCCGGCGGCGCCGACACGATCAGTGAGTGGTACCGGGTGACGTCCAGCGGTGTCGCGGCGCCCGCGAACACCCCGCGTCCGTCGTGCTCGACGGGGCTCGTCTTGCCGTGCATCAGATGCTTGGCGACGGCGATCCCGGCCCCGTACGCCAGGCCGATCGCCTGGTGGCCCAGGCAGACCCCGAGCAGCGGCACCCTTCCGGCGAAGGCGTGCACCAGCTCGACGTGGCCGGAGTCGGCCGGATGCCCGGGGCCGGGGCCCAGGACCACGGCGTCGGGCGCCGAGCCGACCAGGTCGCCGACGGTACGGGTGCGGGAGCGCACCACCTCCGTCTCGGCCCCCAGCGTGCGGAGGTACTGGTCGATGATGTGGCTGAAGCTGTCGAACGCGTCGACCAGCAGGACCCTCACTTCAACAGCTCCTCTCCGGTCAGCGCCCAGTACGTGGCGCTCATCTTGGCCAGCGTCTCGCGCCACTCGGCGGCGGGCTCCGAGTCGGCGACCACCCCGGCCGACGCCTGCGTGCTGTAGTGCTCCCCGTCGTGGACGGCGGTCCTGATGCACAGCGCGAGCACCGTGAAACCGCGCACGTCGACCAGGCCGAGCGCCCCGGCGTAGATGCCCCTCGGGCTGTCCTCGATCTCGCTGATGATCTCCATGGCGCGCAGCTTCGGCGCCCCGGTCATGGTCCCTGCGGGGAACGTCGCGCAGATCGACGCCCACACGTCCGTGCCCTCCCGGACCCGGCCCGACACGGTCGAGACCAGGTGGTGGACGTAGGCGAAGGGCTCGACCTCCATCATCGAGTCCACGCTCAGGGTGCCGGGCACGCAGACCCGGCCGATGTCGTTGCGGCACAGGTCGACGAGCATCACGTGCTCGGCCTGCTCCTTGGCGCTCTCCCGCAGCCCGGCCACCAGACGGGCGTCCTCGGCCGGATCGGCGGCGCGCGGCGCGGTGCCCGCGATGGGCCGCATGGAGATGTCGCCGTCCTGGACGCGCACGAACAGCTCGGGGCTCGCCCCGATCACCGTCCGCCCCGCCCACGGCACCAGGTACATGTACGGCGACGGGTTGCGGTGCCGCAGCCGCTGGTACACCTGGAGCGGCGTCAGCTCCGTGCCGACGTCGATGCGGTGGCCGATCTGGATCTGGTAGCTGTCGCCCACGCCGATGTGGCCGAGGCACCGCTCGGCGCGCGCGAGGAACGTCTCCCGGTCCACGTTGTCCCGCACGAACAGGGGCGCGGGCGCCTCGGGCACCGGGGCGGCCACCGGGCCCTCGCCCGCCACCTCGGTCAGCGCCTCCCACAGCGGGCGTCCGGTGTCCGGCGGCAACTGCGTGCCGTGCGCGGTCAGATGGACGGCGTCACCGGTGCGCACGTCGTACCAGACCGTGTTGCGGAACAGGGTCAGCGTGCAGCGCGGCTGGTCCGCCGCCGGCTGCTCGGGCAGCTCCTCCATGAGCCAGGCCGCCTCGTACGACAGCGTGGTCAGGAAGCCGAACGCGAAGGTGCCGGTGGGGACCTCGGTGTCCAGCACGAAGGCGCCCTGGAGCGCGCGCAGCATGCGCCACACGTCCTCGGAACCGCGCGCCGCCCACTGCCGCAGGTCGCCGTGCTCGCTCCGCGCGGCACCGACGGCCCCGGTGAGGGCCGAGGCCAGCGCCACACCCAGCTCTCCGGCCGCCTCGAACTCGACCCGGTCGGCGTGGACGCGCAGCTCGGCGAGGCGCCCATAGCCCACGGCGGCGTAGTGCCTGTCCTGGTCGGGCCCGTCCAGGCTCTCGAAGAGATAGGCGTCGTCCTGCTCACGGGTACGGAGCAGGGCCTCGTACAGCCGGAGCGGATCGGTGGCGGGCAGCTCGGTGGAGATCACCCTGACCCGTACGCCCCCCGTGTGCGCGGGTTCCCCGGCCCGCCGCTCCAGATCCGGCACACCGCCGGATCCGGGCACGGTCAGTTCTGACAACAAAGACACAGCAGGAGCCTTTCTGGTCCGACGGACCATCGGGGCTCGGAGGATGCAGCGCACCGTTGCGCAGCGAGCAGTCGGACTGGATGCCGCATGTCCCGCATGACCGGCTCACACCGGTCCCCCCGTGCC
>NZ_JASKYR010000180.1:0-11851 GCF_041028215.1 Streptomyces flavofungini | reverse complement strand
GCGCGGCGGTGTCCGCGTGACCGGGCAGCGCGACGTCCGCCTTGGCGAGCTGGCGCTCGGCCGGGCTGATCGGCAGCAGCTTGCGCCGGTCGCGCGGGGTGTGGGCCTCGACGCTGCCGCCGCTCAGAATGGTCTGGAGCCGGTTGGAGATGTCGGAGTAGTCGTCGAACCCGAGCACGCCGTCGGCCTCGGGCAGCGCATCGGCGAGCTCCTTGCCGTACCGCTCGGCCATGCAGCCGACCGCGACGACGGCCTGGGTCTTGCCGTGGCCCTTGAGGTCATTGGCTTCGAGGAGGGCGTCTACGGAGTCCTTCTTGGCGGCTTCGACGAAGCCACAGGTGTTGACGACGGCGACATCCGCGTCCTCGGCGTCCTCGACGAGCTGCCAGCCATCCGCCTCCAAGCGGCCTGCGAGCTCCTCCGAGTCCACCTCGTTACGGGCGCAGCCAAGAGTGACAAGGGCGACGGTGCGGCGTTCGGGCATGGTCTCAAGACTACTTCGTCCGCGCCCCGGCCCCCGCCGCCAGGGTTACCGGGCGGTCGGCCTCCGGTCGGCGCCGCTTCACCGGTCCGTCACCGCGCCCCGGTCGACGTCCCAGGTCAGCGCGGTCACGGGGGGCCGGTCAGCCGACCTCCGGGTCACCCTTCGTGTACGTGAGGCGCTCGACCTGGCCGGGCTCGAATTCGTTCTCGACCTGCTTGCCGTTCACGTACAGCTCTATGGCTCCGGCGTCGCCCAGAATGAGGTCGATCTTCTTCTTGTCCTGGAAGGTCTTGGCCTGGCCCTCTTCGAGGACGCCGTCGAAGAGGGTGCGGCCGCTGTGGTCCTTGGCGGAGATCCAGCTCCGGCCGTCCGCGGCGTTGACCTTGACGGTGACCTTGTCGCGCGGGACGCCGGCGATGGCGCTGTCGGAGGGGTCGGGCTTGGGGTCGGCGGGCTTGTTCGGCTTGGGCTTCACGGCCGGCTTGCTGCTGGCGGGCGCGGCACCCTCGGCCATCGACTTCGTGCCGCCGCCCTCGTCGTCGCCGCCGCTGAAGGCGGTGAAGCCGACGAAGCCGATCACCGCGACGATCGCGGCGACCATGGCCGCGGTCCAGTTCGGCCTGCGGGGCTCGGAGCGGATGCGCTCGGCCTCGAAGAGGGGCGCCGCGGGTGTGGGCACGGGCGGATGACCGCCGTGCCCCGCGTCGTACTGCGCGATCAGCGGGGCGGGGTCGAGGCCGACGGCGCGCGCCAGCGTCCTGATGTGGCCGCGGGCGTACACGTCGCCGCCGCACCGGGAGAAGTCGTCCGCTTCGATCGCGTGCACGATCGGGACGCGCACCCGGGTGGACGTGCTGACCTCGTCCACGGTCAGCCCGGCCCTGACCCGGGCCTGGCGCAGGACATCGCCGATCTTGGGCTCGTCGGCCCGGCGATCGGCCGCCCAGCCGTCTGCTGCCGGGGTCTCGGCCGCGGGGCGGGCTTGGCGGTCGAGGCGGTCGTCGTCTGAAGGTCGGTCGTCTTCAGGGGAGTTGCCGATGGACACGGGGGCGCCTTTCGAGCGTGTAGCCACCTGCCGGAGGTTCAGTTTAGGGGGGCCCGGAAAGGGTGGGGCAACCGGACGGACGGACTTTGTACGCCATCAGAATGGCCTTACATACCGATGGTGCGACATCGTGCTCTTCTCTCCCTCAACTTGACGTGTGTCGAAGGGAAACGGTTGCCTCCCACACCCTTACGGGTGAGCCTCCCCGCGGATCACGGCCAGCACGCCGTCCAGCTCGTCAGGTTTCACAAGAACGTCACGTGCCTTCGAACCCTCGCTCGGGCCCACGATGCTGCGCGACTCCATCAGGTCCATCAGCCGTCCGGCCTTCGCGAAGCCGACGCGCAGCTTGCGCTGGAGCATCGACGTGGACCCGAACTGAGTGGAAACCACCAGCTCCGCGGCCTGGCAGAGGAGATCGAGGTCATCGCCGATGTCCTCGTCGATCTCCTTCTTCTGCTTGGTGCCGACGGTGACGTCGTCCCGGAAGACCGGCGCCATCTGGTCCTTGCAGTGCTGGACGACCGCGTGGATCTCATCCTCGGTGACAAAGGCGCCCTGCATACGGGTGGGCTTGTTCGCCCCCATCGGCAGGAACAGCCCGTCACCCTTTCCGATGAGCTTCTCCGCGCCCGGCTGGTCGAGGATGACCCGGCTGTCGGCGAGCGAGGAGGTCGCGAAGGCGAGCCGCGAGGGCACGTTCGCCTTGATCAGACCGGTCACGACGTCCACCGAGGGCCGCTGTGTGGCGAGCACCAGGTGGATGCCGGCCGCGCGCGCGAGCTGGGTGATGCGGACGATGGAGTCCTCGACGTCGCGCGGCGCGACCATCATGAGGTCGGCGAGCTCGTCGACGATCACCAGCAGATACGGATAGGCCTGGAGCTCCCGCTCGCTGCCCTCCGGCGTCTTGAGCTTGCCCTCGCGGACGGCCTGGTTGAAGTCGTCGATGTGCCGGTACCCGAAGGCGGCGAGGTCGTCGTAGCGCAGGTCCATCTCGCGCACGACCCACTGGAGGGCCTCGGCGGCCTTCTTGGGGTTGGTGATGATGGGCGTGATCAGGTGCGGGATGCCCTCGTACGCGGTCAGCTCGACGCGCTTGGGGTCGACGAGGACCATCCGTACGTCCTCGGGGGTCGCCCGCATCATGATCGAGGTGATCAGGCAGTTGATGCACGAGGACTTGCCGGAGCCCGTGGCACCGGCGACCAGGATGTGCGGCATCTTCGCCATGTTCGCCATGACGAAGCCGCCCTCGACGTCCTTGCCGAGCGCGACCAGCATGGGGTGATCGTCCTCGGCCGCGTCCGCGAGCCGCAGCACGTCGCCCACGTTGACCATCTCGCGGTCGGAGTTCGGGATCTCGATGCCGACCGCGGACTTGCCGGGGATGGGCGAGATGATCCGCACGTCCGGGGAGGCGACGGCGTAGGCGATGTTCTTGGCGAGCGCCGTGATCTTCTCGACCTTGACGGCGGGGCCGAGCTCGATCTCGTAACGCGTGACCGTCGGGCCCCGGGTGAAGCCGGTGACCTGCGCGTCGACCTTGAATTCCGTAAAGACGTTCGACAGCGAGCTGACGACCGCGTCGTTGGCCGCGCTGCGGGACTTGCCGGGGCCGCCGCGCTCAAGGAGGTCGAGCGAGGGCAGTGAGTACGTGATGTCCCCGGCGAGCTGGAGCTGCTCGGCGCGCGGCGGCAGCTCGCGCGGGGCCTCGGGCGCGGACTTGGTGAGGTCGGGGACGGCGCTCTCGCCCGGCTCCAGGGCCTTCTGCGGGGGCTTCCTCTTCAGCTTGCCGGGCACCGGGGCGTCGGGGTCCCGCTCCGGCGCCTGGGTGGCCCGTGCGCTCGGTACGGGCGCCGTGCGCTCCCGCTCCTCGGCGGGCGCGGGCTCCTCCCGCCGGTCCGCGCGCTCCCCGGAGACGCCCTGCGTCAGATCGGCGACCAGGGGCGAGGGCGGCATCCCGTGCATGACGGCACCGTCCAGCGAGGCCGCCGCCGCTGCCGCCACGTCCACGGCGTCCATCGGCCGGTTCATGTCCGGCTGCACGGGGGTCCTGCGCGGCCTGCGGCGCTTGGTGAGCGCCTCCTCCTCGGCCTGGTCGGGGTCGTACGCCTCGGGCGCGGCGCTACGGCGGCGCGAGGACCGCGCGGGCAGCGCCTCGCGCCACTGCTCGTCGTAGCGCTCGTCGTCCTCGCTGTACATCCCGTCCTCGGGCTCCGGCTGGAGCACGCCGAGCCGGACGCCGAGCGCCCGCAGCCGCTGCGGGATGGCGTTGACCGGTGTCGCGGTGACGACGAGCAGGCCGAAGACGGTGAGCAGGACCAGGAGCGGCACCGCGAGGATCTCGCCCATGGTGAAGATCAGTGGGGTGGCCGAGCCCCAGCCGATCAGGCCGCCCGCGTCCCTTATCGCCTGCATGCCGGAGCTGCGGGCCGGTGAACCGCACGCGATGTGGACCTGGCCGAGGATGCCGATGACCAGGGCGGAGAGGCCGATCACGATACGGCCGTTCGCCTCGGGCTTCTCCGGGTGGCGGATGAGGCGGACGGCGATGGCGCCGAGCAGCAGCGGGACCAGCAGGTCCAGGCGGCCGAACGCGCCGGTCACCAGGATCTCCACCAGGTCACCGACCGGGCCCCGCAGATTCGACCAGGTGCCCGCGGCGACGATCAGCGCGACGCCGAGCAGCAGCAGCGCGAGGCCGTCCTTGCGGTGCGCGGGGTCGAGGCCCTTGGCGCCCCGCCCTATGCCGCGGAACATCGCCCCGACCGCGTGCGCGATGCCGAGCCAGACGGCGCGCGCCATGCGGTACACACCCCCGGTGGGGCTGGGCGCCGGCTTGGGCGCGGGCTTCTTCGCGACGGCCTTCTTCGCCGGCGCCTTTTTTGCGGCCGTCTTCTTGGCGGGCGGTTTGGCGGCAGGCCTCTTCGCCAAAGCCTTCGTCGGCGCGGCCGCCTTCTTCGCGGGCGTCTTCTTGGCTGCGGGCTGACGTGAGGCCATGTGTGTGAGGTTACCTTTGTCGACCTCTGCGGACACGTGTGCCCACCGCTTCACCCGTCTGTGTCGTCCTGTGGTGGCGGGTAACTGACGGGAACTCACCGGGGCCGCGGGGCGGCCCGTCGTCTCAGTTCTGCGAGGGGACGGAGGGGGCGCCGCTGCCAGTGCCTGGTTCCAGGGCGTCAAGGGCGCGGCGCAGGCCGGTCAGTTTGCGTTCGAGATGGGCCGCCGTGGCCACCGCCGCCGCGTCCGCCGACTCGTCGTCGAGCTGCTTGGAGAGCGCCTCGGCCTGCTCCTCGACGGCCGCGAGCCGCGCCGAGAGCTCGGCGAGCAGCCCCGCCGGTTCCTTGGCGTCGCCCGCGGCGGGCTTGCCGCCGCCCTCCAGCTGGAGGCGCAGCAGCGCCGCCTGCTCACGCAGTTGACAGTTCTTCATGTACAGCTCGACGAAGACCGAGACCTTCGCGCGCAGCACCCACGGGTCGAACGGCTTGGAGATGTAGTCCACCGCGCCCGCCGCATAGCCCCGGAAGGTGTGGTGCGGTCCGTGGTTGATGGCGGTGAGGAAGATGATCGGGATGTCCCGGGTCCGCTCCCGCCGCTTGATGTGCGCCGCGGTCTCGAAACCGTCCATTCCCGGCATCTGCACGTCCAGCAGAATGACCGCGAAGTCGTCCGTCAGCAGTGCTTTGAGCGCTTCCTCCCCGGACGATGCCCGCACCAGTGTCTGATCGAGCGCAGAGAGGATGGCCTCCAGCGCCAGCAGATTCTCCGGCCGGTCATCGACCAGGAGGATCTTGGCCTTCTGCACCATGGCCCGCCCTCCTCGCCCCGGCGAAACACCGGGTGCCGCCCCAGAGGACGACTCCCTTGCGCCGCCCGTCCTTGTGCCGGTCATGGTAGCCGCACCCCGCCCGTCGCCACACCCTGTCACCGCGATGTCACTGTGCACGTAGCAGAAACGCGGTGGGAGACCAGAAGGTTCCCCGAATACCGCGGTTCTACACGACCTCGGCCACACTCTGTCAGCAACTCCGTGTGACGAAGCCGGTTCTCGGTCACTGGCCGTGCATCCACTGCTGCATCACCGACAACAGGTGATCGGGATCGACCGGCTTCGTGACGTAGTCGGACGCGCCGGAGTCGATCGCCTTCTCCCGGTCGCCCTTCATGGCCTTCGCCGTGAGCGCGATGATCGGGAGCCCGGCGAACTGCGGCATCCTGCGGATCGCCGTGGTCGTCGCGTACCCGTCCATCTCCGGCATCATGATGTCCATCAGGACGACCGTGACGTCGTCGTGCTGTTCGAGCACCTCAATGCCCTCCCGGCCGTTCTCCGCGTACAGCACCGAGAGGCCGTGCTGCTCCAGGACACTGGTGAGCGCGAAGACGTTGCGGATGTCGTCGTCGACGATCAGGACCTTCTCGCCGCCGAAGCGGAAGGCCGCCCTCCCCGCCGCGGGCTCCTGGCCCGCCGTGGGCCACTGCTCCTGCGGCCGCTGCTCCTGCGCCGCCGCCCCCGGCTGCTGTCCCGGCAGCGCGGGCTGCTGCTCAGGGGCCGCCGCGGGGCCCTGGCCGGACGCCGACCGCCTGCGCCGCCGGAAGAGCGAGGCGGGCGGAGCGGGCGCCTCGCGCCGCGGCCTGGTGCCCTCGGCCCGTGCCGTGGCCTCGGCCCCGGCGCCCTCCTCCAGGGCGGGCAGCTCCGGCGTGGCGGGCGCGGGGGCGAGCTGTGCGTAGCCCTGCGGGGGCAGTTCGCTGGGGTGCAGGGGCAAATACAGGGTGAAGGTCGAGCCGCGGCCCGGCTCGCTCTGTGCGTAGATCTCGCCGCCGAGCAGCCGCGCGATCTCCCGGCTGATCGACAGGCCGAGCCCCGTGCCGCCGTACTTGCGGCTGGTCGTCCCGTCGGCCTGCTTGAAGGCCTCGAAGATCACGCGCATCTTGCTGGCCGCGATGCCGATGCCGGTGTCCGTCACCGAGAAGGCGATCAGGTCGGCGCCCGCGTCCCGCAGCGAGCCCGCCTCCAGGAGCTGTTCCCTGATGGCGTCCGGCACATCGTGGTTGGCGTGCCGGATGACCAGCTCGACCGCTCCGGAGTCGGTGAACTTCACCGCGTTGGACAGCAGGTTGCGCAGCACCTGGAGCAGCCGTTGCTCGTCGGTGTGCAGGGTCGCGGGCAGCTCCGGCGAGACCCGTACGGAGAAGTCGAGGCCCTTCTCCGCGGTCAGCGGCCGGAAGGTGGCCTCCACGTAGTCGACGAGCTGGACCAGGGCGATGCGCGTCGGGGAGACGTCCATCTTGCCCGCCTCGACCTTCGACAGGTCCAGGATGTCGTTGATGAGCTGGAGCAGGTCCGAACCCGCACCATGGATCGTTTCGGCGAACTCCACCTGCTTGGGGGTGAGGTTGGAGTCCGCGTTGTCGGCGAGCAACTTGGCGAGGATCAGCAGCGAGTTGAGCGGAGTGCGCAGCTCGTGCGACATGTTCGCCAGGAACTCGGACTTGTAGCGCATCGAGACCGCGAGCTGCTCGGCACGCTCCTCCAGGACCTGCCGCGCCTCTTCGATCTCGGTGTTCTTGACCTCGATGTCGCGGTTCTGCTGGGCGAGCAGCTCGGCCTTCTCCTCCAGCTCCGCGTTGGAGTCCTGGAGCGCCTTCTGCCGGTTCTCCAACTCCGCGGAGCGCTCCCGCAGTTGCTCGGTCAGCTCCTGCGACTGCTTGAGCAGCACCTCGGTCTTGGTGTTGACGCTGATGGTGTTGACGCTCGTCGCGATCATCTCGGCGATCTGGCTGAGGAAGTCCTTCTGGATCTGCGTGAAGGGCTGGAACGCGGCCAGCTCGATCACACCGAGGACGGTCCCTTCGAAGAGCACCGGCAAGACGATCACCTGGGCGGGCGGTGCCTCGCCGAGGCCGGAGGCGATCCGCAGATAGCCCGAGGGCGCGTTCTCCACGAGGATCGTGCGCCGCTCCTTGGCGGCCGTGCCGATCAGGGTCTCGCCGGGCCGGAACGACGTCGGCATGGATCCCATGGAGTAGCCGTAGCTGCCCAGCATGCGCAGCTCGTACGCGTCCTCCTGGTCGCCTCCCAGGTCCTTGGCGTCGTCCGTGGGCAGGGCGAGGAAGAAGGCGCCGTGCTGCGCGGAGACCACGGGCGTCAGCTCGCTCATGATGAGCGAGGCGACGTCCTCCAGGTCGCGGCGGCCCTGCATCAGACCGGAGATCCGCGCGAGGTTCCCCTTGAGCCAGTCCTGCTCCTTGTTGGCGAGCGTGGTGTCGCGGAGGTTCGCGATCATGGTGTTGATGTTGTCCTGGAGGACCTGGATCTCGCCCGCGGCGTCGACCTCGATCTTCAGGTTGAGGTCGCCGCGCGTCACCGCGGTGGCGACCTTGGCGATGGCCCGCACCTGACGGGTCAGGTTCCCGGCCATCTCGTTCACCGACTCGGTGAGGTCGCGCCAGGTCCCGTCGACGTCACGCACGCGTGCCTGCCCGCCGAGCTGCCCTTCGGTGCCCACCTCGCGGGCGACCCTGGTGACCTGCTCGGCGAAGGAGGAGAGCTGGTCGACCATCGTGTTGATGGTCGTCTTGAGCTCCAGGATCTCGCCACGGGCGTCGATGTCGATCTTCTTGGTGAGATCCCCCTTGGCGATCGCGGTGGTGACCATCGCGATGTTGCGGACCTGTCCGGTGAGGTTGGAGGCCATGCCGTTCACGGACTCCGTCAGGTCCTTCCACGTACCCGACACGCCCGGCACGCGCGCCTGGCCGCCCAGGATGCCGTCCGTGCCCACTTCGCGGGCCACGCGCGTGACCTCGTCCGCGAAGGAACTCAGGGTCGTCACCATGGTGTTGACGGTGTCGGCGAGCTGCGCGACCTCGCCGCGCGCCTCGACCGTCACCTTCTTGGTGAGGTCTCCGTTGGCGACCGCCGCCGACACCTGGGAGATGTTGCGCACCTGGCCGGTCAGGTTGTTCGCCATCAGGTTGACGTTGTCGCTGAGGTCCTTCCAGGTGCCGGTGACGCCCGGGACCCTGGCCTGACCGCCCAGGATGCCCTCCGTGCCCACCTCGCGGGCCACGCGGTTCACCTGCTCGGCGAAGTTCGAGAGCTGGTCGACCATCGTGTTCACGGTCGTGACGAGTTCGAGGATCTCGCCCTTGGCGTCGACCGTGATCTTCTTGGAGAGGTCGCCCATGGCGACGGCCGTGGTGACCTCGGCGATGTTCCGCACCTGGAGGGTGAGGTTGTTCGCCATGCCGTTCACGGACTGCGTAAGGTCTTTCCAGGTGCCCGAGACGCCCTGCACCTCGGCCTGGCCGCCGAGGATGCCGTCCGTGCCCACCTCGCGCGAGACCCGCGTGACCTGCTCCGCGAAGGCGGAGAGCTGGTCGACCATGGTGTTCAGGGTGTTCTTCAGTTCCAGGATCTCGCCGCGCGCGTCCACGTCGATCTTCTGCGACAGGTCGCCACGCGCCACCGCCGTCGCGACCTGCGCGATATTGCGCACCTGCGCGGTGAGGTTGCCCGCCATGCCGTTCACGGAGTCGGTCAGGTCCCGCCAGACACCGGCCACGCCCGGCACCTGCGCCTGACCGCCGAGGCGCCCCTCGGTACCCACCTCGCGGGCGACCCGCGTCACCTGGTCGGCGAAGGCGGAGAGCTGGTCGACCATCGTGTTGATGGTGTTCTTCAGCTCCAGGATCTCGCCCCGGGCGTCGACCTCGATCTTCTGCGACAGGTCGCCGCGCGCCACCGCCGTGGTGACCTGGGCGATCTGCCGCACCTGGGACGTCAGGTTGCCCGCCATGAAGTTGACGGAGTCGGTGAGGTCCTTCCAGGTGCCGCTCACGCCGTCCACGCGCGCCTGGCCGCCGAGGCGGCCCTCGGTGCCCACGTCCCTGGCCATCCGCGTGACCTGGTCGGCGAAGGACGAGAGCTGGTCCACCATCGTGTTGACGGTGTTCTTCAGCTGGAGCATCTCGCCGGACACGTCCACGGTGACCTTCTGCGACAGGTCGCCGTTGGCCACCGCCGTCGTCACCTGCGCGATGTTGCGGACCTGGCCCGTGAGGTTGCGGAAGGCGGTGTTCACCGAGTCGGTGAGGTCCTTCCACGTGCCCGCCGCGCCCTGCACCTGCGCCTGGCCGCCCAGCTCGCCCTCGACACCGATCTCCCGCGCCACGCGCGTCACCTCGGAACCGAAGGCGGAGAGCTGGTCCACCATCGTGTTGACGGTGTTCTTCAGCTCCAGCATCTCGCCCGCGACGTCGACCGTGACCTTCTGCGACAGGTCGCCGTTCGCCACCGCCGTCGTCACCTGCGCGATGTCCCGCACCTGCGTCGTCAGGTTGCGGAAGACCGTGTTGACGGAGTCGGTGAGGTCCTTCCAGGTGCCCGCCGCGCCCGGCACGTTCGCCTGGCCGCCGAGCTGGCCCTCGGCGCCCACTTCGTTGGCCACGCGCGTGACCTCGTCCGCGAAGGTCCGCAGCGTCTCGGTCATCTGGTTGATGGTCTCGGCGAGCTGCGCGACCTCGCCGCGCGCGGAGACCGTGACCTTCTGGGACAGATCGCCGTTCGCGACCGCCGTCGTGACCTGCGCGATCCCGCGCACCTGCGCGGTGAGATTGCCGGCCATGAGGTTCACCGAATCGGTGAGGTCCTTCCACACGCCCGCCACACCCGGCACCCGCGCCTGACCGCCGAGCTCGCCCTCCGTGCCCACCTCGCGCGCCACGCGCGTCACCTCGGAGGAGAACGAGGACAGCTGGTCCACCATCGTGTTGACGGTGTTCTTCAGCTCCAGCATCTCGCCGGCCACGTGCACCGTGACCTTGCGGGACAGATCGCCCTTCGCCACCGCCGTCGTCACGAGCGCGATGTCCCGCACCTGTGCGGTCAGGCGGTACGCCATCGTGTTGACGGAGTCCGTGAGGTCCTTCCACGAACCGGACATCCCGCGCACCCGGGCCTGCCCGCCGAGCTTGCCCTCCGTGCCGACCTCACTGGCCACGCGCGTGACCTCGTCGGTGAAGGTGGAGAGCTGGTCGACGAGGTTGTTGACGGTGCGCCCGACCTTCAGGAACTCGCCCCGCAGCGGATGTCCGTTCCCGTCGGACCCCTGCGCCCGCAGCTCCATGCGCTGCTCCAGGTCGCCGTCCGCCACCGCGGAGAGGACCCGGCCGACCTCGGAGACAGGCCGTACGAGGTCGTCCACCAGGGCGTTCGAGGCGTCGATCGCGGTCGCCCACGAGCCCTCGCTCGCCCCGCTCTCCAGGCGCTCCGTGAGTTTTCCCTCACGCCCGACCATGCGCCGCACCCGGGAGATCTCCCCCGTCAAGTGCAGATTCCGGTCGGCCACCTCATTGAAGACCGCCGCGATCTCGGACATGACGTCGTCGCCGGAGACCGTGAGCCGCTTGCGGAAATTGCCGTCCCGCATCGCCACCAGGGCCGCGAGCAGCCGATTCAGGGCCGCCGCGTCCACGGACGCCTGTGCCCCTTGGCGCGGTTTGCGCTGTTTGTTCAGGGACTGTCCGTCTTTCGCGCGCGTGTCAGTGCCCCGCGTCGCTGCGCCAGACTCCACTGTGTCCCTCCCGCAAGGGTCGACCTACTGCTTGAGCTGCTCGGGCTGTCTCCATGAAGCTTGCCCAGTGTTTCACCATGGCTGAACCAGGCCATAACAGTTCGGCAGCTTCGCACACCGTCCGCACACCCTCCGGGCGGAAACACTGACGACCGGCATCAGCATGGACGGCGAAGGTAAGTAACCTTGCATCCGGCTGTCCAACCACCCCGGTCCTGCCCGGCCTGGGCGGTGGTACACGAACAAGCGGGCATCGGAGGGGCGGCCGCACCATGAGTTCGGGAGAACTGGGCGTCGATACTCGTACGAGGAGTGCTGTGATCACCGCGCGCGCGGCTGCGACTTTCGACCCCGTCGGGCGTTCCGTCGCGACGGCCCGCTCCTTCGTCCGTGACACCCTTCAGGGCTGGGGCTTCACCGACATCGTCGACGACGCCGTCGTCCTGACCAGCGAGCTCGTCACCAACGCCGTCGTGCACGCGGGCACCGCCGCCGACGTCCTGTGCCTGCGCACCGAGGACGCCGCACGCATCGAGGTCTCCGACCGCTATCCGGAGCGCGAGATTCCGCTCCAGCAGTCCTCCGTCAACATGGGCAGCCCCGACCGCGAGGGCGGCCGCGGCCTCCAGCTCTGCGCCGCGCTCGCCACCCGCTGGGGCGTGGAGTACACCCCGACCCACAAGCAGGTCTGGTTCCAGCTCGACCTCCCGCACCGCCGCGTGGGCACGCGCACCGCGGGCC
>NZ_JASKYR010000018.1:0-29341 GCF_041028215.1 Streptomyces flavofungini | reverse complement strand
GGCCGCCGTCGAGGGCGGGCAGCGCGAGCGGTACCACCAGGGCGATGCCCAGGGCGACGGCGCCGATGCGCCGTCCGGTGCGGACCGGGGCGATCACTCCGGTACTGCTCTCCAGGCYCCCGGAGTRCYCGCCCCGGTCCGCACCGGACGGCGCATCGGCGCCGTCGCCCTGGGCATCGCCCTGGTGGTGCCGCTCGCGCTGCCCGCCCTCGACGGCGGCCTCCTTGGCGGCAACGGCGGCGCGGGAGGAAGCGGCTCGGGCGGCGGCGGGACGATCTCCGCCGTGAACCCGCTGGTCGCGCTCCAGGACAGCCTGAACCAGCCGGAGGACCGCGAGGTCATCACCTACCGGACCAACGCCGAGCAGACCGAGGGCCAGTACCTGCGCATCGTCTCGCTCGACCAGTTCGACGGCACGACGTGGAAGACGACCGTGCGGCGCATCGAGGACGTGCCCTCACCGCTGCCGGTCCCCCGGGGCCTTGCCGCCGAGGTGCGCAGGAGCGAGGTCCGGACGAACATCCAGGCCTCCGAGACCTACGCGCAGAACTGGCTGCCCATGCCCTTCCCGGCCAGCCGCGTGGAGATCGGCGGCCGCTGGCGGTACGAACCAGTGGGCCGCGCCCTCGTCGGTGACCGGGGACAGACCACGCGGGGTGCGAGGTACCAGGTCACGAGCCTGGTCGTGGAGCCCACGGCCGAGCAGCTCGCGAACGCGGCCGAACCGCCCAAGGATCTGCGCAAGGAGTTCACCCAGGTCCCCGACTCCCTGCCGGGGATGGTCGCGGACCGGGCCCGCCAGGTAACCAAGGGCGCCGCGAACCCCTACGAGCAGGCGGTCAAGCTCCAGGACTACTTCGCCTCCGACGGCGGCTTCACGTACAACACCCAGGTCAGGGCGGGCAGTGGTCCGTCCGCGATCCGGCGCTTCCTGGAGCAGAAGGAGGGCTTCTGCGTCCACTTCTCCTTCGCGATGGCCTCCATGGCGCGGACGCTCGGCATCCCGGCCCGCGTCGCGGTCGGCTTCACGCCGGGCTCCGCGCAGGCGGACGGCACCATGTCGGTGGGGCTGCGGGACGCGCACGCCTGGCCCGAGCTCTACTTCGAGGGCGTGGGCTGGACCCGCTTCGAGCCGACGCCCAACCGCGGCTCGGTGCCGGAGTACACCCGCTCCGACGTCGGCCCGGGTGACACGGACGACTCCGACACGACCGAGCCCTCGGCCTCCGCCGAGCCCTCCGCGGCGCCTTCGGCTTCCGAGAGCTGCCCGCCCGACCTCGCGAAGCAGGGCGGCTGTGCGAGTGCCGCGCCGGACATCGCGGCCGGTTCGGGCGACGACGGGCCGCCCGTCGGGAAGATCGTGGCTCTCTCGTTGGCCGCGCTGCTTCTGCTGTTCGCGTTCCTGTCCCCGCTGCTGTGGCGGACCCGGATGCAGTCGGTGCGGCTCGCGACGGGTCCGCACGGCCCGGCGCCGGGCGACGGCCGGGCCAGGGGCCCGGGCGGCCCCACTCCGGAGGCCGCGGCGGCACGGACGCTCGCCGCCTGGCTGGAGGTGACCGACACGGCCTGGGACCACGGCATCCTGCCGGACGAGTCCCTCACGCCGCGCGGGGCCGCCGCCCGGATCGTCCGTGTCGGGGAGCTGTCGGCGGAGCCCGCCGAGGCCGCGCACCGGCTGGCGACCGCGGTGGAGCAGGTGCTGTACGCCCCCTCCCCGCGGCCCGCCACGGGACTCTCCGACGACGTGCGCCTGATACGCCAGGGTCTCCGGGCCTCGGCGAGCCGGTCCACCCGGCTGCGGGCGACGCTCGCGCCGCGTTCGACCGCTCGGGTGGTGTGGGCGGCCTCGGAGCGCTGGTCGGCGGTGAGCGAGCGGTGGAGCGAGCGGATCACCAAGGGGTGGACGGCTCTGACGAGGAAACTGCCGCGCCGGGCCCAGCAGGGAGGCTGAGCGGCGGGGGAAGACCCCCGCGGGCGTATACGTGTGTGAGGGGTGACCGCCCGGTGGCGGTCACCCCTCACACACAGCTCTGATCGTCCGCTCGGCCCGGCGGGGCTCCGCTCACTGACCGCCCTGCTCGTCGCGGCGGCGCTGCCACCGCTGCTCGATGCGGTCCATGACCGAGCGGCGCTGCCGCGTCTGGCGCCGGGCCTGCGGCCCGCCCTGCGCCGCGGCCGTGCCCGCACCCTGCTCACCGGGTTTGGGAGCCTTGCGCCAACCGGTGACGGCGAGCACCGCGCAGCCCAGCATGACGAGGAAACCCACCACGCTGATCCAGATCTGCTGGGCGACCATTCCGGCCATGAGAAGGGCGATGCCCACCAGGAAGCCCACGACCGCTTGGTAGACCCGCTTCCGGGTGTACGTGCGCAGCCCGCTTCCCTCAAGCGCTGTCGCGAACTTGGGATCTTCGGCGTACAGCGCTCGCTCCATTTGCTCGAGCATGCGCTGCTCGTGCTCCGAGAGCGGCACGGAGTCCTCCTCATCGTGCAGTCGCCGGGGCGACCGGGGGTCCCCTTCAGGATAGGCAGGGAATCGCCCCCGTGAAACCCGCCCCTCTGCGCCAACTTCGCCAAACCGGACCTTCATGCCCCTCCGGCCCTCTGAAGCGTGCATTCCCCAGCGGCCGGACTGTCATGCAGGACGGTGTCCCTCGATCATACGGCGCCGGTAGCCCGTTCGGGGGGCCTGTGGCGTACTCCATGTGCGGCTGCGCCGCTGATCAGCGGGGGCGGCACCGGCGCACCTCAGGTTCCGGACGTCTCCCGGACCTCGCCGAGCACATGGAGCTGGGTGGCGACGGAGTGGAAGGCGGGCAGTTCCGCGGCGACCGCCTCCAGCTTGAGCAGGGCCTCAAGGGCTCCCGGCTCGGTGTCCACGAGGACGCCGGGCACCAGGTCGGCGAAGACCCGGACCCCGTGCACCGCGTCGACGCGGACGCCCGCGGCCTCCACGAGCGCGGTGAGCTGTTCGGCGGTGAAGCGGCGCGGCACGGGGTCGCCCTCGCCCCAGCGGCCCGCCGGGTCGGCGAGCGCGCTCCGCGCCTCCGTGAAGTGGCCCGCGAGGGCCCGGGCGAGCACGGCACCGCCGAGTCCCGCGCCGAGCAGGCTGAGGATGCCGCCGGGACGCAGCGCGTCGACGGCCAGGCGCACGCCCTCGGCCGGGTCGTCCACGTACTCCAGGACGCCGTGGCACAGGACGGCGTCGAAGCCGCCGCGGTCGACGACGTCGAAGAGCCCGAGCACATCGCCCTGGACACCGCGCACCCGGTCGGCGACCCCGGCCTCCGCGGCCCGGCGCTCCAGCGCGAACAGCGCGTTCGGGCTGGGGTCGACGACCGTGACCCGGTGTCCGAGGCGGGCGACGGGCACCGCGAAGTTGCCGCTGCCGCCCCCGGTGTCGAGCACGTCGAGCTCGGAGCGTGACTCCCGGCCCGTGGCCTTGACGCGGCGGTCGAGGGCGTCCTTCAGGACGTCCCAGACCACGGCGGTACGCAGGGAGGCGCGCGGACGGGAGGGGTCGGAGCGCAGAGACGCCGTCTGATGGCGGTGGTGGGAGACGGGCGGGCGCATCGGGTCCGACACGGCAGTTGACTCCTCGGCGCGTGGGGTGCGAACAACCCCCACCCTATTGCCTGCCGCCCGGTGCCCCGGTCACCCGTCCCGGGGAGCGGGACGCCCGCACCGGCTCGCGTCAGCTCGCTTCGGGCGGCTCCTCTCCCGCCCCGGGCGGCTCCGGCCTCGGCTGGGGCAGCACGGGCTGGAGGACCAGCATCCGCTCGACGATGCGCAGGAACATCGCCACGTCCCGCAGCAGGTCGTCGGCGTCGCGGGCGGTGGCGGCGCCCTGGATGCCCGCCTCGGCGCGGGCCCTGCGGGCGGCGCCGGAGGCGAAGAGGGCGCTCCACTCGGTCAGTTCGGGTGCTATCTCGGGGAGGACTTCCCAGGCGCTTCGGATGCGCTGCCTGCGGCGCGGGGTCGTCTCGGGCCTGCCGCGCGCGGCGAGGACGGCGGCCGCGGTGCGCAGGGCGGCGAGGTGGGCGGTGGCATAGCGCTCGTTCGGGGCGTCGAGGCGGGTCGCCTCCTCGATTCCGGCGCGGGCCTGGCCGAGGAGTTCGAGAGCGGCGGGCGGGGCGGTCGCGCGGCGCAGGACGGGGTGGACATCGCTCGCCGGGCCGGTCAGTGAGGGAGCAGCTCCGACGGCGCGGTGCCGACGTGCGGCTGCTGCGGAAGAGCTGGCCATGACGAACCTCCTGTCGTCGTGTGACGGCACAGTGGCCGTATGTGCCCACTGTGAAGCACCCCACTGACAATCGGCCCTGACCTGGCCTTTTGCCCCGGCGGCCGGTTCGGGCTTACTTTTGTACTGACCAGTCAGTGCAAAAAGTGGAAGAAGGGTCAGGGGGACTGTGGACGGTCCGACCGACGAGGCGCGGCCTGCGGCCGCCGGCACCGACAAGACGCCGCCCGTCGCCGTCAGCGCCGAGGGGTTCGGTCTGAAGGGGCCGCGCGGATGGGTGTTCCGCGGGATCGGCTTCGACGCCCCGCCAGGATCGCTGATCGCGCTGGAGGGTCCCTCGGGCTCCGGCCGCACCTGCCTTCTGCTCGCGCTGACGGGACGTATGCGCGCCACGGAGGGGTCGGCCCGCGTGGGGCGCTCCGTCCTCCCCGGGGAGCTGGCCGCCGTGCGCCGCGTGAGCGCGCTCGGCCCGGTGCCCGGCGTCACCGATCTCGACCCGGCCCTGACCGTCGCGGAGCACCTGCGCGAACGGGCGCTCCTCCAGCGGCGCTTCGGCGGCCCGCTGCGGGGACTCCTGCGCCCGCGTGCCGAGCGCGCGCACGAGACCCGGCTGCGCGTCGAGGCGGCGCTCGCCGCCGCGGGGCTCGGTCTGGAGTCACTGCCCAAGGCCGGGCGGACCGCCGTGCGCGACCTGGAGCGCCTGGAGATCCTGCGGCTCTCCGTGGCCCTCGCCCTGATCGGGAGCCCGCGCCTGCTCGGCGTCGACGACACCGACCTGAAGCTCTCGGACGCCGAACGCCAGGAGGCCTGGGAGCTGTTGAGGTCCCTCACCCGGAGCGGCACGACCGTGGTGGCCGTGTGCAGCGAGGCGCCCGAGGGCGCGGTCGTGGTGCGCACCCGCACGGACCCGGCACGGGCCGGGAACGGCCCGCAGGCCACCGACGACGACAAGGAGACGGCGGATGCGCTCGCCGAAGCTGGCCGCTCTTGAGCTCAGGCGCTTCGGCAGGGGCAGGCTTCCGCGCGCGGCGCTCGCCGCGCTCCTGCTCCTGCCCCTGCTGTACGGCGCCCTGTACCTGTGCTCCTTCTGGGACCCCTACGGCCGTCTCGACCGCATACCCGTGGCGCTGGTCAACGAGGACAAGGGGGCGAGCGCGCAGGGCAAGAAGCTAGACGCGGGCGACTCCATCGTCCGGGGGCTGCGCGACAGCAAGACCTTCGACTGGCGCGAGGTCAGCGACGACGAGGCGCGCAGGGGCGTCGAGGACGGCACGTACTACCTGTCGCTGACGATGCCGTCCGACTTCAGCAAGCGCATCGCGTCGAGTTCGGGCTCCTCCCCGGAGACGGGCGCCCTGCGGGTCCGCACGAACGACGCCAACAACTACATCGTCGGGCAGATCTCACGGACGGTCTTCTCCGAGGTCCGCTCGGCCGCCTCCAACAAGGCCTCGCGGTCCTTCCTCGACAAGATCTTCATCTCCTTCTCCGACATCCACGGCGCGACGCAGAAGGCCGCCGACGGCGCCGACAAGCTGGACGGTGGCATCGGCAAGGCGAAGAAGGGGTCGAAGGACCTCGCGAAGGGGCTCGGCGACGCCAAGGACGGCAGCGGCGACCTGGCGGCCGGGGTCAAGAAGCTCCACAAGGGAGCGGGCGATCTGAAGGACGGCTCCAGGAAGGTCGCCGACGGCACGGGGCGGCTGGCGGCCAAGGTCAACGGCACCGCCGACAAGGTGCGGCCCTTCCTGAAGGACAACGGCAGGACCATCGGGGACACCGCCCGGCTCGTGGCCGACTCCTCCAAGGCGATGCGCCGCAACCTGGGCACCTGGGTGAAGCTCGCGCCCGAGGCGGCCAAGGGGGCCGAGCGCGGATCTCGGACCATCAGCGGGTACTACACGAAGCGGTGCGGGAACGTCCCCGTGCCCGACCCCTTCTGCCCGCAGCTCAAGGAGGTCAAGGAGGCCGCGGCGAACGTGTCGACGATCGCCGACGACATGAACGCCGTGATCCAGGACCAGCACAGCGACGTGCGAAAGCTCGACAAGCACCTCGCCACACTGGAGAGGAAGTCCCGGGATCTTGCCGACCGCGCCCCGCACCTCGACGAGGACCTGGAGAAGGCGGTCGCAAAGATCAACGAACTCGACGCGGGGGCGGGCAAGGTCGCCGCGGGCGCCAAGAAGCTCAACACCGGCCTCGGCACCGCCGAGACCGGGGCGACCGGCCTCGACGCGGGCATCGGCAAGCTGGAGACGGGCGCGGGCGACCTCAAGAGCGGCCTCTACAAACTCGCCGACGGTTCGGCGAAGCTGTCCGGCGGGCTCCACGACGGCGTCAAGAAGATCCCCGACTACGACAAGCAGGACCGCCACGACCGTACGGAGGTCATGGCCGACCCCGTCCGGCTCGCCTCCCAGTCGCTGCACGAGGCGCCCAACTACGGCACCGGCTTCGCGCCCTACTTCATCCCGCTCTCCCTCTGGGTCGGCGCGATGGTGGCGTACATGCTGATCCAGCCGCTCAACCGGCGCGCGCTCGCCGCGGGCGCCTCCGCGTGGCGCATCGCGCTGGCGGGATGGCTGCCGGTGGCGGCGCTCGGCGTGCTCCAGACGGTGGCTTTGATGTCCGTACTGCACTGGGGGCTCGGCCTCCAGATGGCCCGGGCGGCCGGTGCGGTCGCCTTCCTCTTCCTGGTCACGGCGTGCTTCGCGGCCATCGTGCAGTGGCTCAACGCCCGCTTCGGAGCGGCCGGGCGGATTCTCGTCCTCGCCGCGCTGATGCTCCAGCTCACCTCGGCGGGCGGCACCTATCCCGTCCAGACGAGCCCCGGCTTCTTCGGCGCCATCCACCCGTTCCTGCCGATGAGCCACGTGGTCGACGCGCTGCGCCGGCTGATCACGGGCGGCGGCCTCGGGCCGGTGTGGCTGGCGTGCGCGGTCCTCACGGCGTTCACCCTGGGCGCGCTGGCCCTCACCGCGCTCTCCGCGCGCCGCAAGCAGGTGTGGACCCTCGACCGGCTGCACCCGGAGCTGACACTGTGAGCGCGCCGGGACCTGTGAGAATCAGGGCCATGGACAGCAGTGCAGCCGGCAACCGGCGAGAGGCCACCCGGCAGAAGCTCTACGAAGCCGCCGTCACCCTCATCGCGGAACAAGGCTTCTCCGCGACCACGGTCGACGAGATCGCGGAGCGGGCCGGGGTCGCGAAGGGCACGGTCTACTACAACTTCGCGAGCAAATCGGTCCTCTTCGAAGAGCTGCTCCGGCACGGTGTCGGCCTGCTGACCTCCTCCCTGCGGGAGGCGGCCGAGGAGACGGACCGGGCCGGGGGCCGCAAGGTGGACGCCCTCGACGCGATGATCAGGGCGGGCCTCGTCTTCATCAACCGCTACCCGGCCTTCACCCAGCTCTACGTGGCCGAGCTCTGGCGGACCAACCGGGCCTGGCAGTCCACGCTCCTGGTGGTCAGGCAGCAGGCGGTCGCGGTGGTCGAGGACGTGCTGCGCGCGGGCGTCGGCAACGGCGAGCTGAGCGAGGAGATCGACATCCCGCTGACGGCCGCCGCGCTCGTCGGCATGGTGCTGGTCGCCGCGCTCGACTGGCAGGCCTTCCAGCCCGAGCGCTCGCTCGACGACGTGCACGCGGCGCTTTCCCGGCTGCTCCAGGGTCGCGTGAGCGGCACGCGCGCGTAGCGGCACGCCCCGGGCCCGGGACAGCGGCGGTCCGGTGCCCCCCGAACCTTCCGGGCGGCACCGGACCGGCGCCTCTCACATCCCCCGTGACCCCCGTTCGACCCCCGTGTGGTCGTTCCCCCGAGTCACCCCCGTACCTCGCCCCGGCCGCACGGCGGGGGCGAGCGGCCAAGGGTGCGGCGCCGTTCCGCCGCCCCGTGTCGGCGGTACCGGCGCCACTCCCTCACCCGTGGCCTCCACTCTTCCGTCTTTGCAGGTGGGGGCCCATCCGCGCGGGTACTCATCTCTCCTCCTAGGTACGGATACTCAGGCCCGCGCGCTCAACCTCACCCCGCCCGGGTTCGCAGTGGTTACGATCACGTCCGTGTCCGTACTCCCCCTGGTCTTCACCAGCGGCTGGGCGAGCGGGATCAACGCGTACGCCGTTGTCCTGCTCCTCGGCGTCTTCGGCGCGACCGGCGTCAGTGACGAGGTCCCGGAGGCGCTCCAGCGGCCGGACGTCCTGATCGCCGCCGGTGTCCTGTTCCTCTGCGAGGCCGTCGCCGACAAGATCCCCTACGTCGACTCGGTCTGGGACTCGGTGCACACCGTGATCCGGCCGGTCTCCGGAGCCGTGGTCGGGGCGCTGCTCGCCGGGCAGAGCGGGTCGCTCTCCGATCTGGCCGCCGGGGCCGTCGGCGGCTCGACCGCGCTGGCCAGCCATGTGGTGAAGGCCGGTACGCGGATGGCGGTCAACACCTCGCCGGAGCCGTTCAGCAACGTCGTGCTGAGCATCGCCGAGGACCTCGGGGTCGGCGGGATCATCTCCTTCGCGATGTTCTGTCCGGAGGCCGCCGCCGTCATCGCGGGCGTCCTGCTGCTGCTCGGCCTCTTCCTCCTGGTCTTCCTCGTCTCCCGCATCCGCCGGTTCCTGCGGCGCAGGGCGCAGCGGCGCGAGGAGAAGCAGCTCGCGGGCCGCGCGGGAGGGCCGCCCGGCTGATCCCGGGGCTGCGGCGGCTGTTCCCGGGGCTCCGGCGGCGCTGTCAGTGGCGGCCGATAAAGTTCCTGGCATGGCACGGATTGTGGTGATCGGCGCCGGGATGGGCGCGATGACGGCCGCCGCCCGGCTCGCCGTCGCGGGCCACCGGGTGGTGGTGTACGAACGCGCGGGGACGTACGGCGGAGCGCTCGGCCGCTTCGAGCGCGACGGCTTCGCCTTCGACACGGGACCGGGGCTGCTCCAGCTCCCCGCGGTCTACCGCGACGCCTTCGTCAAGACCGGCAAGGAGCCGCTGGAGAAGTGCGTCGAGCTCTCGCAGGTGGAGCCCGCCGTGCGGCACGTCTTCGCGGACGGCACCCGGACCGACCTGCCGAACGCCTCGCGCGCGGGCATCGGCGAGGCGCTGGACGAGGCGCTCGGCGACGGTGCGGGCGCCCGCTGGGCCGCGTTCATGAACCGCGCGAGGGAGACCTGGGACCGCGCCCGCCGCCCGCTCCTGGAGGAGCCCCTCTTCGACGACTGGGAGGTGCTCGGCGAGCGCGAGCCGTATCCCGCCCTCGTCCACAAGCGGCTGCTGCGCCGCGACCGGCGCGCGGCCACGCTCGCCGGGATCGGCGAGCTGGAGCTGGGCGGCGACGCCCGCCTGGTGGCGCTCCTTGAGCACTTCGCCCTGTCGCACGGCCTCGACCCGCGCACGACCCCGGCGAGCGCCGCCGTTCTGCCGTACATGGAGCAGACCTTCGGCGTCTGGGCGGTGCGGGGCGGTATGCGCGCACTGGCCGAGGCGCTGTACGAACGGTGCCTGGCCCGCCGGGTCGAGTTCGTGTTCGACGCGGCGGTGACGCGGATCGTGGAGAAGGACGGCCGCGCGGCGGGCGTCGAGCTCGCGGACGGCACGACCGCGGAGGCCGACTTCGTCCTCGCGGGCGTCGCGCCCACCGCACTGGCGGGGCTGCTGCCGGGCGGTGTGGACGTGCGCGCGGCGGGTGACGTCCCGGGACGCTCCGGGACGCCGAGCCGCCTCACGGTCCTGCTCGCCCTGTCCGGCGGCCGCCCCGAGTCCGCGCCGCACCGGACGGTGGTGCACGCGGCGGACCGCGAGGAGGAGCTGCGCCACCTCTTCGGGGAGCGGCCGGGACTCGCCGCCGCCCCCACCGTGACGGTGCTGCGCCCCGACGACCCCGGCCTCGTGCCGGACGCCGCGCACGAGGCGGTGACGCTCACCGTGACGGTGCCCGCGCATCTGGAGGTGGCCCCGGCCGATGTGGAGCGGGTGATCGGCCACGCCGGGCCCGCCGTCCCCGGTCTGCGGGAGCGCCTCCTCTGGCACGAGGTGCGCACCCCCGCCGACGTGGCGGAGGCCACCGGCGCCGACGGCGGCTCGGTGCCCGCGCCCGCCCTCGCCGCGGCCGACGGCAGGCTTCTGCACCCGGCCAACAGCAGCCGGCTGCCGGGCCTCTTCGCCGTCGGCGGCTGGTCGCATCCGGGCGGCGGCCTGCCGCACGCGGGCATGTCGGGGGCGCTGGTCGCCGGGCTGATCGTCGAGGGGCCGGAGTTCCGCGGCTCGCGGTGAGCCGGACGGCGGCAGCGCCTCAGCAGCGGTCTCAGTAGCGGTACTGCTGCCCGTTCTGGTCGGGGTGGTGGCCCGAGCCGCCGTACCCGTCACCGCCGCCGTATCCGTCGCCGCCGTGGCCCTCGCCGTGCCCGTACGGATAGGGCTGCTCCTGCGGGAGCTCCCCGCCGTACTGCGCCTCGGTGGAGCGCTGCTGGGGCACCCAGACGCCACCGGGCGGGGTGTCGTTGTAGGTGTCGCCGAGCCCGCCGTAGGTGTCGCCGCCGTACGGGGCGTAGCTCTGCTGTCCGGCGTAGGCGTCGTAGCTCTGCCCGGAGTCGTAGCCCTGCCCGCCGATGTAGGGGTCGGAGTAGGCGGCGTACTGCTGCTGCCCGCTCTCTCCGTAGGCGTAGCCCTGCTGCTGGTCGTAGCCCGCGAAGGCCGCGGCGTCATAGCCGTGGTCCTCGCCCTGGTAGGCGTCGCCCGCGGTCGGCGGGGCGTACGCCGCGTCGCTGTAGACGCCGTACTGCCCGGTGTCGTCGGGCATCGGCTCCGGTTCGTAGACCCCCGGGTCGTGCTCGGGCCGCGGCGGCGGGGTCCGGTCCAATCCCGGCTCGGAACCCTGTTCGTACTCCAGGTCGGAGACCTGGAGCGTCGGCTCCTGCGCGGGCGGCGCCGCCTTGCCCGCCGCTGTCTTCCCGGCCGCCCTGCGGCGCTTGCTCAGGCCCGGCTTGCCGCCGAGCGCCCAGCCGGTGGAGAAGCCCTTGCGGAAGGAGAGCGTCACATACGTCTGGCCGGTGGCGAAGGCGATGGCGCCGAGCCCGATGACCCACACCGACGGCATCAGCACGCCGACGACCACGCAGAGGAAGCCCACGAAGGCCAGGAGCCGCCAGCGGAGCCTGGCCTTGTACTGCAACAGCACTTCACCGAGCAGCCACAGCGCGACGCAACCGAACGCGATGTAGAGGACCGTCCAGCCCATTACGCCCCTCTCCCCTACGGCCGCCGCCCGTGGGCACGGGGGTAGGGCCGTTCAGGCCCGGCGGTGCAGGCCCAGATTCTCGTAGATTTCCAGCGTCGCCGTGGAGTTGTTGAGCGTGATGAAGTGCAGTCCCGGGACGCCTTCGGCCAGCAACCGCGCGCAGAACTCCGTCGCGAACTCGATGCCAATGGAGCGTACAGCGGCGGGATCGTCTTTGACCGAGAGGATCCTCTTTCTCAGCTCAGCAGGGAAAACGGCGTTGCTGAGCTGGGGGAGCCGGTCGAGCTGGCGGACGTTGGTGACCGGCATCATCTCGGGGATGACGGGGGTCCCGCAGCCCGCGGCCTCGACGCGGTCGCGCAGGCGCAGGTACTCCTCCGGGTCGAAGAACATCTGTGTGATCGCGTAGTCCGCGCCGGCCCGGCACTTGTCGATGAAGTGCCGGGTGTCGCTCTCCCAGTCGGTCGAGCGCGGGTGCATCGCGGGGAAGGCGGCGACGCCCACGCAGAAGTCGCCCGACTCCTTGATCAGCTCGACCAGCTCGGCGGCGTAGGTGAGGCCCTCGGGGTGCGCGACCCAGTCGCCGAGCGGATCGCCCGGCGGGTCGCCGCGGACCGCGAGCATGTTCCTGATGCCGGCGTCCGCGTACTGCCCGATGATGTTGCGCAGCTCGGCCACGGAGTGATCCACGGCGGTCAGGTGGGCGACGGGCGTCAGCGTGGTGTCGGCGACGATCTGCTGTGTCTCCTTGACCGTGCCGGTGCGCGTGGAACCGCCCGCTCCGTAGGTGACGGAGACGAAGTCCGGGGCGACCGCCTCGACCCGGCGCAGCGCGTTCCACAGGTTCCGCTCGCCCTTCGGGGTCTTCGGCGCGGAGAACTCGAACGAGTACGTCGTCTTGCCGGTCGCGAGCATGTCGCGCACGGTGCGTGCGCGGTCAGTCCTGGTGGAAGCAGTGCCTAGGGCCATATGGGCAGGTTAGCCAGGCCTCGGCGGTCACCCAACCGGGCCTGGGAAAATAGCCGGTTTTGCGGCTTTCTTGTCCACGGACCGGACACCGTGCCGCGCGGCTCAGACGGCCGTACGCAGCCGCTTCGCGAACTCCGCGGCGGCGGCTCCCGGGTCGTCGGCCTCGGTGATCGCGCGTACGACGACCACGCGGCGGGCGCCCGCTTCGAGCACCTGGTCGAGGTTGGCCGCGTCGATGCCGCCGATGGCGAACCAGGGGCGGTCCGTGCCGAGCGACGCCGTGTACCTGACCAGGTCGAGGCCGGGGGCGTGACGGCCCGGCTTGGTGGGCGTGGGCCAGCACGGTCCGGTGCAGAAGTAGTCGACGCCCTCCTGGGCGGCGGCCGCGGCGGCCTCGGACTCGGCGTGCGTCGAGCGGCCGATCAGCACGTCGTCGCCGAGGATGGCGCGGGCGGCGGGGACGGGCAGGTCGCCCTGGCCGAGGTGCAGGACGTCGGCGCCGATGGCGTGCGCGACGTCGGCGCGGTCGTTGACGGCGAGCAGCTTGCCGTGCCGCCGGGCGGCGTCGGCGAAGACCTGGAGGTGGTCGAGCTCCGCCGCGGCCTCCATGCCCTTGTCGCGGAGCTGCACGATGTCGACGCCGCCCGCGAGGACGGCGTCGAGGAACTCGGGGAGGTCGCCCTGGCGCCTGCGGGCGTCCACGCACAGGTAGAGGCGGGCGTCGGCGAGCTGGGCGCGCTTGTCTGCGGCCATGGAGAGGTCCCCCCGGGGTTCGGTTCGGGCGCACGGGCCGCGTGGCTGCGGCCCGTGCCCCGGACGGTGTGTTCGTTTCAGACGGCCCTGCTGCCCGACGTGTGCTTCCCGGACGGCACCCGCTGTCCGGAACCTTCGTCTCAGAGGGCCTGGCGTCCGCTCAGACGGCGAGCGCCTGGGCGCGGCGCTTCACCTCCGTGCCGCGATTCTCGCTCAGGGCCTGCGCGGGGGTGCCGGGCAGGGACGGGTCGGCGGTGAACAGCCACTCCAGCATCTCTTCGTCGGAGAAACCGTCGTCCTTCAGGAGCGTCAGCGTGCCGGCCAGGCCCTTGACGACCTTGTCGCCGTCGATGAAGGCGGCGGGCACCTGGAGCGCCCTGTTCTCACCGCGGCGTACGGCGATGAGCTGGCCCTCCTTGACCAGCTGGCGCACGCGGGTCACCTCGACGCCGAGCATCTCCGCGATGTCGGGAAGGTGGAGCCAGGCGGGGACGAGTGCGTCGGTCTTTGCGTCAATCTCGGTCACGTCACCTAGCGTAGCGCCGCCGCCTTCTTCAGCGGGATCGACGGGTCGGCCACCAGCTCCGGGTCAAGGGGGACGGCCGACTCGATGAGCCTGCGGCCCTGGGCCAGGTCCCTGGGGCGGCCCACCGCCAGGACCGCCGCGAGGGCGCCGCCCCTGAGCCAGCAGACCGACCAGGCCATGCCCGTGGGGTCGCCGCGCCAGATCAGCTCGTCGGCCGCCGCGTGATGGCCCGCGTACTGGACGAAGCGGCCGAACTGCTCCGACCAGAAATACGGCACGGGGTCGTACGCCACCGGAGTGTCCCCGACGATGTTCGCCGCCACCGTGCGCGGCCCCTGGAGGGCGTTGTCCCAGTGGTGGACCAGGAGGCGCTCGGCGTAGCGCCCGGAGGGGAAGGAGGAGCAGTCGCCGACCGCGTACACGTCGGGCGCCGAGGAGCGCAGGTGGTCGTCGGCGACGACCTCGCCGTGCACGCCGAGCTCGATGCCGGAACCGGTGAGCCAGCCCGTCGCGGGCCGCGCCCCGATGCCGACGACGACGGCGCCCGCGGGCAGCCGGGTGCCGTCGGAGAGGACCACGGCGCCCGGCTCGACGTGCTCCACGCGCGCGTGGGTGCGCAGCTCGGCCCCGGAGTGGGCGTACCAGGCGGCCATGGGGGCCGCGACCTCGGCGGGCAGCGCCCCCGCGAGCGGGCGTCCGGCGGCCTCCACGACGGTGACGGAGCAGCCCGCCTCGCGCGCGGCGGTGGCGAACTCCGCGCCGATCCAGCCCGCCCCGACGACCACGATGTCGTGCTGCTCGGCGAGGACGGGGCGCAGCCGCTCGGCGTCGTCCAGGGTGCGCAGGAGATGCACCCCCGGGACGCCTTCCGTGCCCGGCAGCCGGACCGGTTCGGCGCCGGTCGCGAGGACCAGCACGTCATAGGGCACGGGACCCGCCGCGGTGTCCAGCTCGTGGTCGGCCGGACGGACGCCGGTGACCTCGGTGCCGAGGCGCAGCGCGATGCCGAGCGAGGCGAAGTCGATGTCGAAGGCGGAGCCCTCCGCCTTGCCGAGCAGCACCGCCTTGGACAGCGGCGGCCTGTCGTACGGCTGGTGGGTCTCGGCCCCGATCAGGGTGACCGGACCGGCGTGCCCCTGTTCCCGCAGGGCCACGGCGGTCTGCACACCGGCCATCCCCGCCCCGACGATGACGACGTGCCGCTCTGCCTGCCTCCGCTGCTCACTCACCCGATCACTGTAGGACGGCGGGCAAGGCCGCCCTCAGGGGCGGGCGAGGAGATCTCTGACACACCGTCACTGCCCATACCCGGACAGCTCCCCTACTGTCGCGCCGGGTGACGGGCTAGGGTGGCCGGTGCAGAGCACTCGCGGGAGCCCGGACGGACCGGGCTGAGAGGGAGGCTGGACGGCCTCCGACCGTACGAACCTGATCCGGGTCATGCCGGCGAAGGGAGGGGCTGGACGCCCATGCATCCACCTACACCAGCACCACCGTCCTCCGATGAGCGGTCCCGCCGGCCGGCGGACGTCCTCGTCGTCGGCGGCGGCATCATCGGGCTCGTCACGGCCTGGCGGGCCGCCCAGCGCGGGCTCTCCGTCACGGTCCTCGACCCCGCGCCCGGCGGCGGAGCGGCGCAGGTCGCCGCGGGCATGCTGGCCGCCGTCACCGAGCTGCACCACGGCGAGCAGGCGCTGCTCGGTCTCAATCTCGCCTCCGCGCGCCGCTACCCCGCGTTCGCCGCCGAGCTGGCCGAGGCGAGCGGCCGGGACCTCGGCTACCGCACCTGCGGCACGCTGGCCGTCGCCCTCGACTCCGACGACCGCGCGCACCTGCGGGAGCTGCACGCCCTGCAGAGCCGGTCGGGCCTCGCCTCGGAGTGGCTGAGCGGCCGGGAGTGCCGGCGCCTCGAACCGATGCTGGCACCCGGGGTGCGCGGCGGCCTGCGGGTCGACGGTGACCACCAGGTCGATCCGCGAAGGCTCTCCGCGGCGCTCCTGACCGCGTGCGAGCGGGCGGGCGTGGTCTTCCGCCGCGCCTGGGCCGAGCGCCTCGACGTCGCGGGCGACCGGGCCCGCGGCGTGGTCCTCGCGGACGGCGGCGCGCTGCACGCGGGCCGGACGGTCCTCGCGGCGGGCAGCCTCAGCGGGCGCCTCGCGGGCGTCCCCGAGGCCGTGCTGCCGCCGGTGCGGCCGGTGAAGGGGCAGGTGCTGCGGCTCACGGTGCCGACGGCGTACGCGCCGTTCCTGAGCCGTACGGTGCGCGCGGTGGTGCGCGGCAGCCACGTCTATCTCGTACCGCGCGAGAACGGCGAGCTCGTCGTCGGCGCCACCAGCGAGGAGCTGGGCTGGGACACCACGGTCACCGCGGGCGGGGTGTACGAGCTGCTCAGGGACGCCCATGAGCTGGTGCCCGGCATCACTGAGCTGCCGCTGACCGAGACCCGTGCGGGCCTGCGCCCCGGCTCCCCCGACAACGCGCCGCTGCTCGGCCCGACGCGCCTGGCCGGTCTCCAGCTCGCCACCGGGCACTACCGCAACGGCGTGCTCCTGACGCCCGTCACGGGTGACGCCATGGCGCACGCGCTGACCACCGGCGAGCTGCCCGAGGAGGCGCGGCCCTTCACCCCGCTGCGCTTCGGCGAGCACGCGCCCACCCTCCCCCCGCAGTCCTTCACGGAGCAGACCGTATGAGTACGCCCTTCGCCGTTTCCGTCAATGGAGAGGTGCGCGACGTCGCGTCGGGCACCACGCTCGACGCCCTCGTCGCGACCCTCACCAGCGCCCGCTCCGGGGTCGCCGCCGCGCTCAACGAAACCGTCGTCCCGCGCGCGCGGTGGTCCACCACGGCGCTCGCCGCGGGTGACCGCGTCGAAGTACTCACCGCGGTCCAGGGAGGCTGACCATGGCGGACGACCCCTTCGTCATCGGCGGGCTCACCCTCTCCTCGCGCCTGATCATGGGCACGGGCGGGGCGCCCAGCCTCGACGTCCTCGAACGCTCCCTCGTCGCCTCCGGCACCGAGCTGACCACCGTCGCGATGCGCCGCCTCGACCCCGGTGTGCGGGGCTCGGTGCTCTCGGTGCTCGACCGGCTCGGCATCCGTGTCCTGCCGAACACGGCGGGCTGTTTCACCGCCGGGGAGGCGGTGCTGACCGCGCGGCTGGCGCGGGAGGCGCTCGGCACGGAGCTGGTGAAGCTGGAGGTGATCGCGGACGAGCGGACGCTGCTGCCCGATCCGATCGAGCTCCTGGACGCCGCCGAGACCCTGGTCGACGACGGTTTCACGGTCCTGCCGTACACGAACGACGACCCGGTGCTCGCGCGCAGGCTCCAGGACGTGGGGTGCGCGGCGATCATGCCGCTCGGCTCGCCGATCGGCTCCGGGCTCGGCATCCGCAACCCGCACAACTTCCGGCTCATCGTCGAGCACGCGCGCGTGCCGGTGATCCTCGACGCGGGCGCGGGCACCGCGTCCGACGCCACGCTCGCCATGGAGCTGGGGTGCGCGGGCGTGATGCTCGCCTCGGCGGTGACGCGGGCGCAGGAGCCGGTCCTGATGGCGGAGGCCATGCGGCACGGGGTCGAGGCGGGGCGCCTGGCGCACCGGGCCGGGCGCATTCCGATGCGGCACTTCGCGGAGGCGTCGTCGCCCGTGGAGGGCATGGCGCGGCTCGACCCGGAGCGGCCCGCCTTCTGAGCGGCGGGGCCTCGCGCGAAGCGGCGGGGTCTTCGGGGGGCACGGCTCGCCCTGTCACAGCTCGGCTTCAGTCGGGCCGTGAAGACGCCCGCCCGGGACGGGGTGTCGGCGGTGGCTCGTAGACTCCCCTCCGTGGACACGACCCTTCAGGACCCGCTCGTCGGGCAGCTGCTCGACAGCCGTTACCGCATCGACGGCCGTATCGCGGTCGGCGGGATGGCCACGGTCTACCGGGCCGTGGACACCCGCCTCGACCGCGTGCTCGCGCTCAAGGTGATGCACCCCGCGCTGGCGGCCGACGCCTCCTTCGTGGAGCGCTTCATCCGCGAGGCCAAGTCGGTCGCCCGCCTCTCGCACCCGAACGTGGTGGGCGTGTACGACCAGGGCACCGACGGTTCGTACGTCTATCTGGCGATGGAGTACATCGCGGGCTGCACCCTGCGCGACGTCCTGCGCGAGCGCGGGGCGCTGCAGCCGAGGGCCGCGCTCGACATCCTGGAGCCGGTGCTCGCCGCGCTCGGCTCCGCGCACCGGGCCGGTTTCGTGCACCGCGACATGAAGCCGGAGAACGTGCTCATAGGGGACGACGGCCGGGTCAAGGTCGCCGACTTCGGCCTCGTCCGCGCGGTGGACACCGTCACGAACACCACCGGCACGGTCCTCGGCACCGTCTCGTACATGGCGCCCGAGCAGATCGAGCAGGGCACGGCCGACACGCGCGTGGATGTGTACGCGTGCGGCGTCGTGCTCTACGAAATGCTCACCGGGGCCAAGCCGCACTCCGGGGACTCTCCGGCCCAGGTGCTCTACCAGCACCTCAACGAGGACGTGCCGCCCCCGTCGGCGGCCGTGCCCGGCCTCGCCGTCGAGCTGGACGACCTCGTCGCGTCGGCGACCGCCCGCACGCCCGACGTCCGGCCCTGTGACGCGGTGGCGCTCCTGGCCCAGCTCAGGCAGGCGCGGGCGGCCCTCAGCGAGCAGCAGCTCGACGCGGTGCCGCCGCAGGCCCGTACGACCGGGCACGACAATGCCGAGGACCGCACCAGCGTGATCCCGCGCGCGGCCCGGTCCGTGCAGCTCCCGCTGCCCGCGGAGGGCGAGGCGGCGGACCCGCGGGCCTCGCTGGACCGCACCAGCATCCTGGCGACGCCGCCGCCCGAGCCGCCCGCGCCCTCGCGTGCCGCTTCCCGCAGGCGGCTCGATCCGCGGCGGCGCACGGTCGCGATCGTCGCCGCCGTCCTGCTGGTGCTCGGCCTCGGGGCCGGGATCTGGTACATCAACTCCGGGCAGTTCACCGAGGTCCCGCCGCTCCTGACGAAGACCGAGGCGCAGGCCAGGGAGCGCCTGGAGTCGGCGGGCCTTGAGGTGAAGGGCGTCGAGCGCGAGTTCAGCGACACCGACAAGCGCGGCACGGTCATGGCCACCGATCCCGCGTCGGGCGACCGCATCCGGCAGAACGGCCAGGTGACGCTGACCGTCTCGCGGGGCCCGGAGACGGTGAAGGTGCCCGACGTCAAGAATCTTCCGCTGGCCAAGGCCAAGGACGAGCTGAAGAACGCCGGTCTCGCGCCGGGCATGGTCAAGAAGGTCTTCAGCGACGAGATCGAGCGGGGCTCGGTGGTGCGCACGGACCCGCGCGCCGGGTTCACGCGCAAGGCCGACTCCGCGGTCGCGCTGGTCGTGAGCAAGGGCGAGGCGATCGACGTCCCGGACGTGACGGGGGACTCCCTTGAGGACGCCAGGGACGACCTGGAGGAGGACGGTCTCAAGGTGCGGATCGCCGAGACCCGGGTGCACTCCACGGACGTGAACAAGGGCGGCGTCGTCAAGCAGTCCCCGAAGGCGGGCGGCGACCCGCTGGCCGAGGGCGACACCGTCACCCTGACGCTCTCCAAGGGCCCCGAGATGATCGAGGTCCCCGATGTGACCGGCATGAAGGTCGGCGAGGCCACGGACGAGCTGGAGGGGGCGGGCTTCGAGGTCGACGAGGACCGGGGCCTCCTCGGCATCTTCGGCGACACGGTGAAGGAGCAGTCGGTGGACGGCGGCGACGAGGCCCCCAAGGGGTCGTCCATCACGATCACGATCCGCTAGGGCCTTCCCCTGGTGGCCGTCCCGGTCCGTCCGCGGGGCCGCCCGGACCGGGGGCGCAGTTCCCCGGTCACGGTACCCCCGCACGGCATGCCACCCTTGGGTGCGTGAGCAGCGAAAACCTTTCCCCGCAGTCGCCCGTGGCGGTGGCCCGCAACCCCGTCGGCGGGCATGTTCCCGTGGCCGGAGGGCTTGCCTCCGTCGGGCTTTCCTACGCCCGTGAGATCGGCGCCGAGGCCGTCCAGGTCTTCGTCGCCAATCCCCGCGGCTGGGCCACCCCCGCCGGCAGTCAGCGGCAGGACGAGGCGTTTCGCGAGGAATGTGCGGCGGGGGCATTCCCGCGTACGTCCACGCGCCCTACCTGATCAACTTCGGCTCGCACACCGAGGCGACGGTGGAGAAGTCCGTGGACTCCCTGCGCCACTCGCTGCGCCGGGCCCGTGCCATCGGCGCGCTCGGTGTCGTCGTGCACACCGGGTCCGCGACCGGCGGCCGGGAGCGGGCCGTCGCCCTCGCGCAGGTGCGCGAACGGATGCTGCCGCTGCTCGACGAGCTGACCCACGACGACGACCCGTTCCTGCTCCTGGAGTCCACCGCCGGACAGGGCGCCTCGCTCTGCTCCCGCACCTGGGACTTCGGGCCGTACTTCGAGGCGCTCGACGCCCACCCCAAGCTGGGCGTCTGCCTGGACACCTGCCACATCTTCGCCGCGGGCCACGACCTCGCGGGGCCGGGCGGCATGAAGCAGACCCTCGATCTCCTCGTGGACACGGTCGGCGAGGGCCGCCTCAAGCTCGTGCACGCCAATGACTCCAAGGATGTCGTGGGGGCCCACAAGGACCGGCACGAGAACATCGGCACCGGCCACATCGGCGAGGAGCCCTTCCGCGAGCTGATGCTCCATCCCGCCATGGAGGGCGTACCACTGGTCATCGAGACGCCCGGCGGCAAAGAGGGTCACGCGGCCGATGTCGCGCGGCTCCAGGGGCTCCGCAGCCTCTGAGCGCCGATCGTCCTCGATCCAGGAATACCCTGGGGGGGTATATGGTTCCTGTGATCGACGGCAGGAACCGTCACCCGACCCCGGGAGCTCCCATGCGGCACGAAATGGATGACACGCACACGCACCACGACCACGCGCTCGGCGACGTCACCTGGCGCACCGCCGCCCAGGCGACCTTGCACTGCCTCACCGGCTGCGCCATCGGCGAAGTGCTCGGCATGGTCATCGGTACGGCGTTCGGGTGGGGCAACCTGCCCACGATGGTGCTCGCCATCGCCCTGGCCTTCGCGTTCGGCTACGCCCTCACCCTGCGCGGCATCCTGAGGGCGGGCGTCGGCTTCCGGGCGGCGTTCCGGGTGGCGCTCGCCGCCGACACCCTCTCCATCGCCGTGATGGAGCTGATCGACAACGGCGTGATCGCGCTCTGGCCGGGCGCCATGGACGCCCACCTCGGCGACGCGATGTTCTGGTGGGTCCTGGCCATCGCCCTGGCCGCCGCGTTCGTGATCACGACGCCGGTCAACAAGTGGATGATCGGCCGCGGCAAGGGCCACGCGGTGGTGCATCAGTACCACCACTGACCGCGGCCGTCAGGAGGTCAGAGCTCGGGGCCGTCCCCGGGCTCCTCCTGGTAGGAGTAGCGCTGCTCGCGCCAGGGGTCGCCGAGGTTGTGGTAGCCGCGCTCCTCCCAGAAGCCGCGGCGGTCGGCGGTCATGTACTCGACGCCGCGGACCCACTTCGGGCCCTTCCAAGCGTACAGATGGGGCACCACGAGCCGCAGCGGGAAGCCGTGCTCCGCCGTGAGCAGTTCGCCGCCCTTGTGGGTGGCGAAGATCGTGCGCTCGGAGGCGAAGTCGGCCATCCGCAGGTTGGAGCTGAAGCCGTACTCGGCCCAGACCATGACATGGGTGGCGTCGGCCGCGGGCGGCGCGAGCTCCAGGAGCGTGCGGGCCGGTACACCGCCCCATTCGGCGCCCAGCATGCTGAACTTCGTCACGCAGTGCAGGTCGCCGGTCACCGTGTCGTACGGCAGGGCGGAGAACTCCTCGTGCGTCCAGCAGTGCTTCTCGCCGTCGGCGGTGGCCCCGAAGACCCTGAACTCCCAGCGCTCGGGGCGGAACTTCGGCACCGGGCCGTAGTGCGTGACCGGCCAGCCCCGCTGCAGCCGCTGCCCCGGCGGAAGCTCCGGCTCCGCCGCCTCTCCAGATGCGCGTTCCGCCGGCTGACCCATGCCTCCATCCTGACAGACCGGAAGCAGTGGACGTGACCAGACGAAGTCTGACAGATACGGATTCGGGCAACTCCTACTAAGCCTGCACTTACTGGACGGCCTCCAAATGCCGGTGCGAAGATGCCCGCTACCTGCCCAGTCAGCCTGCACGGAAGGAGCCTCTGCGATGCAGGGCGACCCCGAGGTCATCGAATTTCTCAACGAGCAGCTCACTGCCGAACTGACGGCGATCAACCAGTACTTTCTGCACGCCAAGATGCAGGAGAACTTCGGCTGGACGAAGCTCGCCAAGTACACCCGGTCCGAGTCGTTCGACGAGATGAAGCACGCGGAGGTGCTGACCGACCGGATCCTCTTCCTCGACGGTCTCCCCAACTACCAGCGGCTCTTCCATGTGCGCGTGGGCCAGACGGTCACCGAGATGTTCCAGGCGGACCGGCAGGTCGAGGTGGAGGCGATCGACCGCCTCCGGCGCGGGATCGAGGTGATGCGCGCCAAGGGCGACATCACGTCCGCGAACATCTTCGAGTCCATCCTCGCCGACGAGGAGCACCACATCGACTATCTGGACACCCAGCTCGAACTGGTGGAGAAGCTCGGCGAGGCGCTCTACATCGCGCAGCTCATCGAGCAGCCGGACAGCTGATCCAGCCGCCGGACGACCGGCCTACGCGGCCTCGTCCAGGCCGGTGAGGCCGGACAGTACGGGTTCGCCCTGATCGGCGAGCTGCCGGCGGGGGCACGCGCCCCGGCCGAGGAGCGCCTGGATGCTCCGTACACACGAGCCGCAGTCCGTGCCCGCCTTGGAGACGGACGCTATCTGGCGGGGTGTGCAGGCACCGTCCGCCGCGTGCTGCTTGACCTGCGCCTCGGTGACCCCGAAGCAGTTGCAGACGTACACGCGGTTCACCTCCCGGGCAGGACTCATCGGCTACGCCGTCCCGATTAATCGGTGAGGCTAACCTAACCTTACCCACGCTCCCGGGTCCACAAAAGCCCTCGGTACGCCGGTGGGGCACGGATCACATGGATCCGTGCCCCACCGACGCGTGCGGCGGGAATACCCCGCCGGTCACCTACTGGTCGCGGTACATCTCCGCCACCAGGAACGCCAGGTCCAGCGACTGGCTGCGGTTGAGCCGCGGGTCGCAGGCCGTTTCGTAGCGCTGGTGCAGGTCGTCGACGAAGATCTCGTCGCCGCCGCCCACGCACTCGGTGACGTCGTCACCGGTGAGCTCGACGTGAATGCCGCCCGGGTGGGTGCCGAGGGCCTTGTGGACCTCGAAGAAGCCCTTGACCTCGTCGAGCACGTCGTCGAAGCGGCGCGTCTTGTGGCCGGAGGCCGCCTCGTAGGTGTTGCCGTGCATCGGGTCGGTGATCCAGGCGACCGTCGCGCCGGACGCGGTGACCTTCTCGACGAGCTCGGGCAGCTTGTCGCGGACCTTGTCGGCGCCCATCCGGACGATGAAGGTCAGCCGGCCGGGCTCGCGGTCGGGGTCGAGGCGCTCGATGTACGTCAGCGCCTCTTCCGGCGTCGTCGTCGGGCCGAGCTTGATGCCGATCGGGTTGCGCACCTGGGAGGCGAACTCGATGTGCGCGCCGTCCAGTTGCCGGGTGCGCTCGCCGATCCAGACCATGTGGCCCGAAGTGTCGTACAGCCGCCCGGTGCGGGAGTCGACGCGGGTGAGCGCCGCTTCGTAGTCGAGGAGCAGCGCCTCGTGGGAGGCGTAGAACTCGACGGTCTTGAACTCCTCCGGGTCGGTGCCGCAGGCCCGCATGAAGTGCAGCGCGTTGTCGATCTCGCGGGCGAGCTGTTCGTAGCGCTGGCCGGAGGGGGACGACTTCACGAAGTCCTGGTTCCAGGCGTGGACCTGGCGCAGGTCGGCGTAGCCGCCGGTGGTGAAGGCGCGCACCAGGTTCAGCGTGGAGGCGGAGGCGTGGTACATCCGCTTCAGGCGCTCGGGGTCCGGGATGCGGGCGGCCTCGGTGAAGTCGAAGCCGTTGACGGAGTCGCCCCGGTAGGTCGGGAGCGTCACGCCGTCGCGGGTCTCGGTGGGCTTCGAGCGCGGCTTGGAGTACTGCCCCGCGATGCGGCCGACCTTCACGACGGGCACCGACGCCGCGTACGTGAGGACGGCGCCCATCTGGAGCAGGGTCTTCAGCTTGTTGCGGATGTGGTCGGCCGACACGGCGTCGAAGGCCTCGGCGCAGTCGCCGCCCTGGAGCAGGAACGCCTCCCCCTTGGCGACGGAGGCCAGTCGGTCGCGCAGCTGGTCGCACTCGCCCGCGAAGACGAGCGGCGGATACGATTCGAGGTCCGCGATCACATCGCGCAGAGCCTCGGCATCGGGGTACTCGGGCTGCTGCGCCGCGGGCAGGTTTCGCCAGGTGTTGCCACCGGTTGCGGTGGTCTTAGCCGTTACGGTCACCCCGTCAACACTACGTGGTGCGGCGCCCCGTTCCTTCACCCGCTCACCAAGTGAGACGGATGCGACACAGGTGAGTGAACGCCTCCGTTTCCCCGCCCGGTACGGCCCCGGCGACGCGTGCGTGACGCGGATGCCGGACCGGTCCCCGGGCACACGCCGAGACGCCGCCGATGCGCTAGGGTGCGGGCATGCACGCGCAGACGACGACTCGAAACTGGTGGTGGCCCGCTCATCCGGCGGCCCACTGACTGCGCGTACGACGTAGCTCGCGAAGGCCGCCCGAGGGGCGGCCTTCAGTCTTCTCCGGCCTCGACCGGAGCCGGGCCGTTCCTCTCCGAGTGAGAAGGAACCGTACCGATGCACCTGACCGACCTCCTGACGGACGACCGACCGTTCGCCCTGCTCCGCCGCCGTACGCCCGGCCGTGACCACGACACGGTCGAGGTCCTGCTCGGCCCGACGGACAGCTACGAACGGCTCGCCGACATCCCCGAGGGCCTGGCGCTCGTGCCCTTCCGGCAGATCAGGGAGCGCGGCTTCGACGTCCGCGACGACGGCACGCCGCTGACCGTGCTCACCCCCGAGGAGACCTTCGAGCTCCCCCTCGCCGAGGCGCTCGCCGCGCTGCCCGCGCACGAGGTGCGGGTCGAGGGCGGCGCCTTCGACGTGGACGACGCCGCCTACGCGGAGACCGTGGGCCGGGTCCTGCGGGAGGAGATCGGGCGGGGCGAGGGCGCCAACTTCGTGATCCGCCGTACGTACGAGGGGGAGATCCCCGGGTTCGGCAGGGCGGACGCCCTCGCGCTCTTCCGGCGGCTCCTGGTGGGCGAGCGCGGCGCCTACTGGACGTACGTCGTGCACACCGGGGAGCGCACGCTCGTCGGGGCCAGCCCCGAGGTGCACGTGCGGATGTCCGGCGGGACAGTCGTCATGAACCCCATCAGCGGCACCTACCGCTACCCCGCCGACGGGCCGACCCCCGACGATCTGCTCGCCTTCCTCGCCGACGGCAAGGAGATCGAGGAGCTGTCGATGGTCGTCGACGAGGAACTCAAGATGATGTGCACCGTCGGCGACATGGGCGGCGTCGTCATCGGACCGCGCCTCAAGGAGATGGCGCACCTCGCGCACACCGAGTACGAGCTGCGCGGCAAGTCCTCGCTCGACGTGCGCGAGGTCCTCAAGGAGACGATGTTCGCGGCGACCGTCACCGGGTCGCCCGTGCAGAACGCCTGCCGGGTCATCGAGCGGTATGAGCCTCTCGGGCGGGACGGTGTCGGGCGCGGCTACTACGCGGGCGCCCTCGCCCTCATCGGCAGGGACGCGGGCGGCGCCCAGACCCTGGACTCCCCCATCCTGATCCGCACCGCCGACATCTCCCCCGCCGGGCGGCTGCGCGTGCCGGTCGGCGCGACGCTGGTGCGCGGCTCCGACCCGGCGGGCGAGGTCGCCGAGACGCACGCCAAGGCCGCGGGCGTGCTCGCCGCGCTCGGGGTGCGTCCCGGCAGGCCGCGCGAGGAGGCCGTACGCCCGCCGCTCGCCGACGACCCGCGGGTGCGGGCGGCCCTCGACGGGCGGCGCGCGCACCTCGCGCCGTTCTGGCTGCGGATGCAGGAGCGCGGCGCGGCGCTGGCCGGGCACGCCCTGGTGGTCGACGGCGAGGACACCTTCACGGCGATGCTCGCGCACCTGCTGCGCTCCTCGGGCCTGACGGTCACCGTGCGGCGCTACGACGAGCCGGGGCTGCGGGAGACGGTCCTCGCGCACGAGGGGCCCGTCGTCCTCGGTCCCGGCCCGGGGGACCCCTCGGACGCCTCCGACCCCAAGATGCGGTTCCTGCGGGCGCTGGCCGCCGAGGTCGTCTCCGGCCACCGGTACGGCGTGCTCGGTGTCTGCCTCGGCCATGAGCTGCTCGCCGCCGAGCTGGGTCTGGACATCGTCCGCAAGGAGGTGCCCTACCAGGGCGCGCAGACCACGGTCGACCTCTTCGGGCGGACGGAGACCGTCGGCTTCTACAACAGCTACGTGGCGCGCTGCGACGACGAGACGGCGGAGGAGGTGGCGGCGCACGGCGTGGAGGTCAGCAGGGACACCGCGACGGGCGAGGTGCACGCCCTGCGCGGTCCCGGCTTCGCCGGGGTGCAGTTCCACCCGGAGTCGGTGCTCACCCTGCGCGGCACCGCGATCGTGCGGGAGCTGCTCGCCGGGGTGCTCGTGTAGGCGCTGCCGTCCGGATCACGCCGGGGCCGCCGGGGCCGCCGGGACGAGGAAGTTCTCGTTGCGGCGGCCCGCCGCGTAGTCCAGGACATTGCGCAGGGTGGTGTCGACGATCTGGCCGACCGCGTCCTCGGTGTAGTACGCCTGGTGCGAGGTGACCACCACGTTCGGGAAGGTGACCAGGCGGGCCAGGGTGTCGTCGGTGACGGCCTCCAGGGACTTGTCGAGGAAGAACAGGCCCGCCTCCGCCTCGTACACGTCGAGGCCCACCCCCGTGAAGCGCCCGGTCCGCAGCTCGGCGACGAGGGCCTCGGTGTCGATCAGGCCGCCGCGGCTCGAATTCACCAGGATCGCGTCGTCCTTCATGCCGCGCAGCGCCGCCGCGTCGATGAGGTGCTGGGTGGAGGGGAGCAGCGGCACGTGCAGGCTGACGAGGTCGGCCTCGGCGAAGAGCCGCTCCCGCTCGACGTACTCCATGCCCAGCGCCAGGCAGGCGGGGTTCTCCAGGGCGTCCCAGCCGAGCAGCCGCATCCCGAATCCGTGCGCGATCCGGGTGAACGCCTCGCCGATCTTGCCGGTGCCGAGTACGCCGACCGTGCGCCCGCGCAGGTCGCGGCCCATCAGGCCGTCGAGGCGGAAGTCGAAGTCGCGGGTGCGGTTGCTCGCGCGGACGATGCGGCGGTTGACGGCCATCGCGAGGGTCCAGGCGAACTCGGCCACGGAGTAGGGCGAGTAGTACGAGACGCGGGCGACGGTCAGGCCGAGGCGCTCGGCGACCCGGAGGTCGATGTTGTTGAACCCGGTCGAGCGCTGGGCGATCATCCGTGTCCCGCCGGCGGCGAGGATTTCGAGGACACGCTTGTCCAGGGTCGCGTTGACGCTGGTGGAGATGGCCTCGTGGCCCGCGGCGATGGGCGCGGTGTCCTCGTTGAGGAAGACGTCCAGGCAGCGAATGTCGTGGTGCCCCGCGAAGGCCTTCTCGACCAGCGGCTTCTCGTCGGACTGCACGCCGAACGCGAGGATCTCCATGGGCGTGAGTCTAGGTACGGGGGTCCGGGACGGCACCTGGAGTTCCGGGGCCGTCCCGGCGGGCCCCAGCGGGTCCGGTTGGGGGGGACCGTCAGCCGAAGAAGACGCCGACCTCCTCGTAGAGCGCCGGGTCCACGGTCTTCAGCCTGGCGGTGGCCTCGGCGATCGGGACGCGCACGATGTCCGTGCCGCGCAGGGCGACCATCTTGCCGAAGTCGCCGTCCCGCACGGCCTCGATCGCGTGCAGCCCGAAGCGGGTGGCGAGCCAGCGGTCGAAGGCGCTCGGCGTGCCGCCGCGCTGCACATGGCCGAGGACCGTGGTGCGCGCCTCCTTGCCGGTGCGCCCCTCGATCTCCTTGGCCAGCCACTCGCCGACGCCGGAGAGCCGCACATGCCCGAAGGAGTCCAGCGTGCCGTCCTTCAGGACCATCTCGCCGTCCCTGGGCATCGCCCCCTCCGCGACGACCACGATGGGCGCGTACGACGCCTTGAAGCGCGAGGTCACCCAGGAGCAGACCTGGCCGACGTCGAAGCGCTGCTCGGGGATGAGGATGACGTTCGCGCCGCCCGCGAGGCCCGAGTGCAGCGCGATCCAGCCCGCGTGCCGGCCCATGACCTCGACGACGAGGACGCGCATGTGCGACTCGGCGGTGGTGTGCAGGCGGTCGATCGCCTCGGTCGCGATGCCGACCGCCGTGTCGAAGCCGAAGGTGTAGTCGGTGGCGGAGAGGTCGTTGTCGATGGTCTTGGGGACGCCGACGACCGGGATGCCGTACTCGTCGGTGAGGCGCGCGGCGACGCCGAGCGTGTCCTCGCCGCCGATCGCGATGAGCGAGTCGACCTCCTCCTTGGCGAGGTTCTCCTTGATGCGGCGCACCCCGTGCTCCTCCTTGAGGGGGTTGGTGCGCGAGGAGCCGAGGATGGTGCCGCCGCGCGGCAGGATGCCGCGGACGGCGGGGATGTCGAGCCGGACGGTGTCGCCCTCCAGAGGACCGCGCCAGCCGTCCCGGAAGCCGACGAAGCCGTAGCCGTACTCCTGCACGCCCTTGCGGACGATGCCCCGGATGACGGCGTTGAGCCCGGGGCAGTCGCCGCCTCCGGTCAGTACTCCGATTTTCTTGGCCCCCATGGAACCGTCCCTTCGCCGCAGTGACCTGACGCGGGTCACGCTAATGGTGATCCAGGTCACTTCGGGACAGTGCGGACGGTCAATTCCCGTTCGGGACAGATGAGTTGATCACGGGCATTCACTCGTACGAGCGGTCATGCGTCGTCGCCCTTGTCGATGCCGCGCTCGATCGCGTACCGCACGAGCTCCACCCTGTTGTGGAGCTGGAGCTTGCCCAGGGTGTTCTGGACGTGGTTCTGCACGGTCCGGTGCGAGATGACCAGGCGTTCGGCGATCTGCTTGTAGCTCAGGCCCTTGGCGACCAGCCGCAGGACCTCCGTCTCGCGGTCGGTGAGCCGCGGCGCCCTCGGGTCCTCGGGGGTGCCCCCGGCGGGCTCGGTGGCCAGGCGGCGGTACTCGCCGAGGACCAGGCCCGCGAGGCCGGGCGTGAAGACCGCGTCGCCGACCGCGGTGCGGCGCACGGCGTCGATCAGCTCCTCGGTGGACGCCGACTTCAGCAGATAGCCGGTGGCGCCGGACTTGACCGCCTCCAGGACGTCGGCGTGCTCGCCGCTCGCGGAGAGCACCAGGACGCGCAGCGCGGGGTTGGCGCCGACGAGCTCCTTGCAGACCTGCACGCCCGGCTTGAGCGGCAGGTTCAGGTCGAGGACGAGGACGTCGGGGGCGACGGCCCCCGCCCTGCGCACCGCCTGCTCGCCGTCGCCCGCCGTGCCGACCACGTCGAGGCCCGCCTCAAGCAGGTCGCGGGCGACCGCGTCCCGCCACATCGGATGGTCGTCGACGACCATGACCCTGATCGGGGCCGCCCCGCC
>NZ_JASKYR010000179.1:0-12488 GCF_041028215.1 Streptomyces flavofungini | reverse complement strand
ACATAGAAGTATGTCGAAACAAGAGCTGGTGGTGCTCGGCCAGGACGAGGCGGGCTGCTGCCCGACCCTGCTGACCGCGCCGATGGAACAGGACAAGGCCGTGGAACTGGCGAAGGTGTTCAAGGCCCTGGGCGACCCGGCCCGCCTCCGCCTGCTGTCGATGATCGCCTCGCGGGAGGGCGGGGAGATCTGCGTGTGCGACCTGACCCCGGCTTTCGATCTGTCGCAACCGACGATCTCCCACCACCTCAAGCTGCTGAAGCAGGCCGGTCTGATCGACTCCGAGCGTCGCGGGACGTGGGTGTACTACCGGCCTCTGCCCGCGATGACGGACAGGCTCGCCGCCGTCCTCACCCGCTCCCAGGCGCCCGATCGTCCGTCCCCGAGTCGCCCGGCCGGGGCGGCCTCGTGAGCGAGTCGACTGCCGGTTCGTCGGGTTCGGTGGCCGGGCGGCTGTCGCTGGTGGACCGGTTCCTTGCGGTGTGGATCCTTGTGGCGATGGCCGTCGGCCTTGGGCTCGGCCGCCTGGTGCCAGGCCTGGGTGACGCACTGGCGAAGGTGACGGTCGTCGGCGTCTCGCTGCCGATCGCGCTCGGTCTGCTGGTGATGATGTATCCGGTGCTGGCCAAGGTCCGCTATGACCGCCTGGAGAGCGTCACCCGCGACAAGCGCCTGCTGGTCCCCTCGCTGGTCATCAACTGGATCCTCGGCCCGGCCGTGATGTTCGCGCTCGCCTGGATCTTCCTGCCGGACCTGCCGGAGTACCGGACCGGCCTGATCATCGTGGGGCTCGCTCGCTGCATCGCCATGGTCATCATCTGGAACGACCTGGCCTGCGGCGACCGTGAGGCCGCCGCCGTTCTCGTCGCGCTCAATTCCGTGTTCCAGGTGATCGCGTTCGCCGCCCTGGGCTGGTTCTACCTCTCAGTCCTGCCCGGGTGGCTCGGCCTGCAACAGACCGCCCTGGACGTATCGGTGTGGGAGATCGCCCGCAGCGTTCTCATCTTCCTCGGCATCCCACTGGTCGCCGGGTTCCTGACCCGCCGCCTCGGCGAGAAGGCCCGGGGCCGGAGTTGGTACGAGGCTGAACTGATCCCCCGGATCGGGCCGTACGCCCTGTACGGGCTCCTTTTCACGATCGTCGTGCTGTTCGCGCTGCAGGGTGAGGCGATCACCTCCCGCCCACTGGACGTGGTGCGGATCGCGCTGCCTCTGCTGGTGTACTTCGCTCTCCTGTGGGCCGGGTCGATGGCTCTTGGCCGGGCGGTCGGACTGGACTATCCGCGGGCGACCACGCTGGCCTTCACGGCCGCGGGCAACAACTTCGAGCTCGCCATCGCGGTGGCGATCGCCACCTTCGGCGCGACCTCCGGCCAGGCCCTGGCCGGCGTCGTCGGTCCGCTCATCGAGGTGCCGGTGCTGATCGGGCTCGTCTACGTCGCCCTCGCCGCCCGCCGCTTCTTCCCTCAACCCGCCCCCGTGACCGGCCCGTCGGCCGCCCCCGACGAAGGAGCCGCTCGTGTCTGAGACCACCTCCGGCAAGCCGTCCGTGCTGTTCGTGTGCGTGCACAACGCCGGACGCTCACAGATGGCCGCAGGGTTCCTCACGCACCTGTCCGGCGGCCGGGTGGAGGTCCGCTCGGCCGGATCCGCCCCGGCGGAGACCGTCAACCCGGCGGTCATCGAGGCGATGCGCGAGGCCGGGATCGACCTGTCCGCCCAGGTGCCCAAGGTGCTGACCCCCGAGGCGGTCCAGGCGTCCGACGTGGTGATCACGATGGGCTGCGGGGATGCCTGCCCGGTCTTCCCCGGCAAGCGGTATCTGGACTGGACACTCGCAGACCCGGCCGGTCAGGGCGTCGCGGCGGTCCGCCCGATCCGGGACGAGATCGAGGCGCGCATCCGCGGCCTGCTCGCCGACCTCCTGCCCACGGTGTGACGCCTCGCCGGTTGCGTCAGCTGCAGGAGCCGATCGTGCGGCCCTCACGGGGAACGGCAGCGAGGCGAGCCGCAGCTGGCGTGCCGGTAGCGGCCTGAGGGCCGCGCAGCCGGGCGATCTCCTCGTGCTGGGCGGCGATGCGCGACAGCGCGAGGAGCTTCTTGCACTCGGTCAGCCTCTCGGTCTCCTCGCTTTGGCGGGCGGCGCGTTCCCGCAGAGCATCGTTACCGGCTTTGAGGCGAGCGGTCTGGGCATCGCGAGGGCCCGGGAGGGTGCCCGCGTCGGGCAGGTGGTTCAGCCGGTGTGCGAACTCGTCGCCGAGATGCTGAGAGGGACCCTCGCGCACGGTGCCGTTGGGGTTCTTCTTCGGGTAGAAGCCGGTGCGGCTCCGCCGCCCGGGGCCGAGCTCGTCATGGATACGACACCCAAGGACATGCCCGGCCGTCACCGTGCCGGAGCGCGACTTGCCCGCGAACTGGCCGGGCTGGTCGCCGCGGGTGCTGCTCGGGTTCAGCTCGTGAACGCTCCTCAGCCTTCCCGGCCGAACCGCACGACGCTAGCGTCAGTACATGATCGTATGGCTCAACGGCACCCACGGCGCGGGCAAGACGACGACCAGTGTGCTCGTACAGCGGCTGCTCCCCGATTCACGGGTGTTCGACGCCGAAAAGGTCGGCGAGACGCTCATGGACATCACACCGGGGCTGCCCGCGACAGACAACTTCCAGCACTGGCCGCCGTGGCGGCCCCTCGTGGTCGAGACCGCCCGACACATCCTCGACTACACCGGCGGCACCCTGGTAATGCCCATAACCGTCCTGGTCGAGCGGTACTGGCGCGAGATCAGCTCCGGTCTTGCCGAGCACGATATTCCAATCCGGCACTTCGTCCTCCATGCCGATCAGGACACTCTCCGCGCGCGCATCGCAGGCGACACCGTTCTCGGCCCCGACTCCCCCTTCCGTCTCCAGTACCTCAAGCCCTACGCCGAAGCGGCCCGCACATGGCTGCACGCCGCGGCCGAGGTCATCGACACCACACACCTCACCCCCGCACAAGCCGCCCAGCAGATCGCGGAGACAGTCAAGGGCTGAGGCCCTCCGGCCCTCACCAACCGTGCCTCGGCTCATTACGGGTGAAAACCGAGCAGCAGCACGGTCGCGAACACGCAGACGGACCGGTACGGCCCGCAGCGGCCGGGGCCCTTGAGCGTGCGGGAAGCGAGACGGAACGGCGTCCCGGGCCCGGACATGGGCCGGGCGCCGCGGTTCAGACAGCGGCACACCCCGCGGCCGTGCGCGACGCCGGACGGGCCCAGTAGCGGGAACAGGGCGCAGCCCGAGTGTGGCGACAGGAGCGGGAACAAGCGCCGAGCACCCGGCACAACGAGCCGCGCTCGTGCGGTCCCGGCCGGTGCCGGGCGCCGCCGTCCGCGCCTGGTTCTGCGGGATTAAGGCGGCCGTTGATCGAGTTCCCACCCTGGCGGTCGGCGCGAAGCTGCGGCACGCTCAGAACTGGGGCCGCTGGTACCACTGCCCCAACCGCGGCTTCGTCATCGAGCGACAACGAGATGCCGCGCCCTGGCCGATGACCGCCCGGTCTTCACAGGTCAGGCCAGAGCCGTCCCGACCATCCCAGCTCATCCGTCTCGGGCCACTCACCCGCCTGCGCCGCGAGAGCCCCGCGAGCTCCAGGTCGTGGAGAACTGGAACAGTGACCGGCTCTGACAATCTCAGGACCTCACCGGCCCCCGGATGAAGGAGCAGCGTGGCGGACGCATTCGTGCCGTGGAGGATGGAGAGCGAAGTGGGTGCGGCCAGTGCCGCTCCGAGAGGACCGACCAGGCGCGGGCGTGATCGGCCACGCCATCAGGCGGGTACAGCACCGGTCAGGCCGCCGTCGATGACGAGATCCTGGCCGTTGACGTAGGACGCGTCGGACGACGCGAGGAACGCCACGGCCGCGGCAACCTCCTCCGGGTGCCCGAAGCGGCCGGCGGCGATCTGACGGGTGACCGCCGTTGCCTCCGCTTCGGTCAGCGCGTCCGCGGGGTACATCGGGGTGTCGATGTAGCCGGGGCTGACGGAGTTCACACGTATGCCGCGCGGGGCGAGTCCGGCGGCGAGCGTGCGGGCCAGGTTGTGCGCGGCGGCTTTGGTCGCCGAGTAGAGCGTCAGGACACTGTTTCCCCGGTGGAGGGTCCAGGAGGCGTTGATGACGATCGAGCCGCCGTCCGCCAGGAGCGGCAGCGCCTTTTGGGCGGTGAAGAACACGCCCTTGAAGTTGACGTCGACGCCGTGGTCGAAGTCCGGTTCGGCGATGTTTTCGAACGGAAGGAATGTGCCGGTGCCCGCGTTCGCGAAAAGGCTGTCGATACGGCCGTGACGGTCCCGGACGGTCTCCATCAGCGCGTCCGTCGCGCCCAGATCGGCGGCGTCGGCCACGACCCCCGAGGCGTGCGGGCCGAGCTCCTTGACGGCGGATTCCAGTCGCGCGCGGGTGCGGCCGGTGATGATGACGTGGGCGCCTTCGGCGACGAGGCGGTGCGCCGTCGCGAGACCCATGCCGCTGGTGCCGCCGGTGATGAGGACGCTCTTGCCGGTGAAGCGGTTCATGCCGGTGTTCCCGTCAGGGTGCGTGTGATGTGGTCGCTGAGGTGGGGCAGCCAGTCGGGCCGCGCGTTGCCGAGGAGATGGTCGCCGTGCGGGACGGACAGGTAACTGCCGTGCGGCGCCGATCGGGCCAGGGGCTCGCCGTTCGTCACGCCGGGGATGACGTCCTGGTCTCCGTCCACGACCAGCAGCGGGGCCGCGATGCGGGGTGCCAGGGAGGCGAGATCCACGTCACGTACGAACTCGTGCGCGGCGTCGGACCCTCCCGCGCGTTGCGCCATGATCTGTCGTACCGGCGGGGGCAGTTCCTCCCAGTCGAGGCGGAAGGGACCACTGACGGTGGCGAGGGCCGCCACGCGCGGCTCCAGCGCCGCGGCCCGGGCCGCGAAGTAGCCGCCCAGACTCAGGCCGACGAGCCCGATGCGGGTGACGCCGAGGGCGTCGATGACCCGGCCCACGACCCGCTCGTAGTCCGGCACGAAGGTCGTGGTGGCCGCGAGCACGCCCTGCCCGGGACCGTCCATCGCGAACACCGCAAGCCCCCTGGCCAGTAGTGCGGACGCCAGATCGAGGAACTCCTCCTTGGCCGAGTCCAGGCCGGGGACGACGACCACGGTCCCCGGCGCGTCGGCGGGGCCGCGCAGCCAGCCGGTGAATCCCTCGCCGCTCACCCGCCGCGCACCGGGCTCCAGCACCGCGAGCGCCCGGCTCAGGGCGTGGTCCGCCGCGAGGGCAGCACGGGAAGCGTCCGCGTACGGCGCCAGGGTGGCCAGGTGGAACCACCGGGCCGCCGTCAGCAGATACTCACCCGCGGAGAGGGAGGAACCCGCGTCTTCCGCGCGCCGCAGATAGCCGTGTCCGGTGCGCAGGAAGGACGGTCCCCAGTCGGCGAGGGAGGCGAGGCCCTCGGTGACGCGCCGGTATTCGTGAGGGTCCACACCTGTGCCGGTGGCGCGTGTCCACTGGGCGGCGGCGAAGTCGGTGGTGGTGCTCATCGTGCTCCTTCGGTCAAGAGGACGGCCTTGCCGCGTATCCGCCGCTCCCGCAGATCGACCAGGGTGTCGGCGGTCTGTGCCCAGTCGGTGAGGCGGCCGATCTCCGGGTGCAACCGGCCCTGTTCTACGAGGCGTACCAGGGCTGCGAGGTCGGAGCCGTAGGGGGCGTCGGCGTAGTGGAAGTGCTGGATCGTGACGCGTTCGGGCCCGCCGAGGAGTTGGAAGAAGTCAAGGGTCACCGGGGTGCGGCTCGCCTGGCCGAACCAGACGAGTGTGCCGCCCGGGCGTACCTTCGACAGGGCGAGGGCCAGCGTCGGCCCGCCGGTGGATTCCAGCACGACATCGAACGGCCGCTGAGCCGCCTCGACCTCGTGCACCACGTTCGCGCCCAGCTCTGCGAGCCGTTCGCCGCGCGCAGGTGTAGCGGTCACCGCGGTCAACTCGGCTCCCGCGCCGAGGGCCAGCTCGGTGACGTAGTGTCCGACGCCGCCCGAGGCGCCGGTCAGAAGCACCCGTCGGCCGGTCAGGGAACCGGCCGTGCGCAGCAGTCGCAGGGCAGTGATCCCGGCCAGGGGCAGGGCCGCCGCCCGTACGCTGTCGATGCTGTCCGGGAGTACCGCGAGCGAGTGCGTGGGCACGGCCGCGTACTCGGCCCAGCCACCCTGCGCCGGGTGACCGACCACGCGGGTCCCGATGCCGGGGCCGGATCCGTCGGCCGCCGCCTGTACGACGAGCCCTGCGATGTCCTTGCCGGGGAGCAGGTCCGGCCGGGGGCGTTCGAGAAGGAACGTCTCGCCCCGGTTCGGGGCGAACGCCTCGACCTTGATCAGTGCCTCACCTGGCTCCGGCACGGGCTGGGGGACCTCGGCGAAGGCGACCGGACGCGCCGCCTCCCCGGTGGGAATCAGTCTTTGCATGGAGAGCATGCAACCCCCGCGGCCGCCCCGCGATCCAACAACGGACAAGCAAAGCCGACAACTTTTGGTTGTCACCTATGGTGAGAGCCATGGATCTCGACATGGCGCAGGTACGTGCCTTCGTGCGCACCGCCGAGGAACTGCACTTCGGCCGGGCAGCGGGGACGCTCGCCATCTCCCAGCAGGCGCTGTCCAAGAGGATCGCGCGGCTGGAATCCCTGCTGGGCACCGAGTTGTTCCAGCGCGGTGGCAACGGCGTACGCCTCACCGAGACCGGTCGGCGTTTCCTCCCACCGGCCCGACAGGCCGTGGCCGCCGCCGACGCCGCGGTCGTGGCGGCGGTCGGCGAGGACCGTCCGCTGCGGGTGGATGTCTGGGGACACCTCTACGCGCCGATGCGGACGCTGGCCCAGGTCGCCGGAGGGGCCGGAGAGCTGGCGCTGGGGCACGGGCGCGATCTGCCGGCAGTGACGACGGCACTGCTGCACGGCGACATCGACGCTGCCTTCGGCCGGGTCCACCCCCCGCTGCCCGCCGGGCTTGCACACCGTCTCGTCCGCCTCGAACCGGTGGACGCCGTACTGAGCGCGGACCATCCGCTCGCGGCCGAACCGGCGCTGCGGCCGGACCAGTTGCGGGACAGCGTGCTGTGGGCACCCGGCGCGCTTGACCGGCTCGACTTCCTCCACCGCTTCGCCGACCGGTTCGGCATTCAGAACACGGCCACGAGCGTCAATCTGGGGCTCGACCACTTCCTCTCCGCGGTCGCGGAAGAGCCGCGACGCTTTGCGCTGGTGCCTGCCGATGTGCCGCTGCCGCAGGTCCCCGGGTTGCGCTCCGTTCCGCTGGTCGAACCCACGCCGCTGTATGCCTGGTCGTTGCTGTGGCGTACCGGCAACTTGCGCCCGGGCCTGCACAGCCTCGCCGCCGCCTGCGCCGAGGAAGCAGGGCGCAGCCGGTGGCTGGAGTACGACCCGGCCCGTCAATGGCTGCCTGAACCACCCACGAGCGGTCCCGGACCAGAATGACCTCGCCAAGGGTGGTGAAGCAGCCCGGTCACAGTGCCGCGGCGTTCCACGGCGTACTCGCGGCGTCAGAACCTCGCGGCACGGCAGCGGCAGAAGGCGGCGCCTCTCGACTGGACACCACAGCCCTCGGTCATCGGCGCCTTCCTCTCCCCCGCCTTCGCCACCAACTGCGCCAACCACCACACCCGCCCCCGAGGGGAAGACGGTGCAGCCCAGGGCAGCCAGACCGCGCGCCTGAGCAGGAGACGGCCGCCCTTGGATCAGGCTGGTCGATCGCAGGCGTACCGGGCGAGCGTGGTCTCCACCGCCTGCTCGACGGCGTAGCGGATGTCAGAGGGTGAGGGGTTCCAGTCGGTCAGCAGCATGCGGGGCCACAGGACGTAGTTGGCGATCATCCCGAGGAACTGGTTGGCGGCGCTCTCGGCGTCCGGGACGTCGGCGTTGCCCGCGTCGTGCTCCGACTCCAGGTAGTCCTTGACCGAGGTGAAGTAGGGCAGCTTGCCGAGCTGGAACTGCATCTGCCCCAGTTCGGGGAAGCGGGGCAGCTCGGCGATGACGATGCGGAACAGGGCCGTCATACCGGGGCGGCCGACGAGGTCGGCGTAGCGGTGGCCGATGGAGGTCAGGCCGCAGCGCAGGTCTCCGGCCTGAGGCCGCGTGACGGTGTCCGCGGTGTCACGCTGCCATGACTCGGTGACGATGGCCTCGAAGAGGGCCGCCTTGGTGGGGAACTGCTTGAACAGGGTGGACTTCGAGACGGCCGCGCCTTCGGCGATGCGGGCGAGGGAGGTTCCGTCGTAGCCGCGGTTCAGGAACAGGTCCGTGGCTGCGGAGATGATCGCCTCGCGCTTCTGCTGGGCGAGACGGCGGTGGTGTGCGGAGAGCTCTGCTGCCATGCGTGCAGTATGCCTCGGACCCGAGGCGAGTCACTTGACTCGCCTCTTTTGACGTGCCTACGCTGCGATGGAAAGGCGAGTCGCTCGACTCGCCTCTAATGGCGGTACCCGATGTCTCTCTGGTGCCGTGCAATGAGGGAGCAGCTGATGACAGCCGACAGGATCGCTTTGGTGACCGGTGCGAACCGTGGCCTGGGCCGGAGCGCGGCTCTCGCGCTGGCGGCACGCGGGACGCGGCTCGTCATCACTCATCGCGGTGATGTGGTTGGGGCCGAGGAGACGGCACGGCAGGTGCACGCCGCGGGTGGGACTGCCGCTGTCTTGCGTCTCGACATCAGCGACATCTCCTCTTTCGGAGCCTTCACTTGCGAGCTGAGCGCACTGCTTGAGCGATGGGGGGCCTCGCGGCTCGACATTGTGGTCAACAACGCGGGAGTTGGCGTTTTCGGTCCGCTGGAAGCTGTCACGGCCGACGACTTCGACACGGTGTTCGGCACGAACGTGCGGGGCACGTTCTTCCTCATTCAGTCGCTTGTGCCGCTGCTGGCGCAGGGCGCCCGGGTCATCAACGTCTCGTCGTCGTTGACTCGCCACACCAGTCCCGCGACGTCGGTCTACTCCGCTTCGAAGGCCGCCGTCGAGGCTCTGAGCCGCACTCTGGCCGCAGAGCTCGGCCCCCGAGGTATCCGGGTCAACTCCATTGCCCCGGGGCCGACCGCCACCGACTTCAACGGGGGTGCCATGCGGGATGACGCCGGTATGCGCCAGGGTCTGGCCGGGCAGACCGCGCTCGGCCGTGTCGGCGAACCCGAGGAGATCGGCGACGCCATCGCCACGCTGGCGTCGGAGGGCCTGCGCTGGATGACGGCTCAGCGCATCGAGGTCTCCGGCGGCGCCCTCCTCTGAGCGACCGGGCGCGCCTGTCCCGGGCCGCGCCGGATTCCTCCCGCGCCGGAGTGCATCCCGCGCCGGTCTCGTCCTCGTCCAGCTCTGGGGCATCCGGGTCGCGCAGCGGGCGCAGGGCGCAGGCGGCTGGGGCCGAGGCGGTGGAGCTGTAGCGGCGGAGCAGGTCCAGGTCGCGGTGCTTGAGCTGGGAAAGCCGGGCGATGTCCTCGTCCCGGTGCTCGTGGCCCTCGGCGCGGAGCCGGGCGATGGGGGCGTCGATGTAGCGGGTGGTCCAGAGCACGATGGCATTGAGGACCAGATACCGAGCGCGCCGAGCTGGTGTTCTCCGGACTTGGCATGCTGCCCGCCTGGGGCCGCCTGTCTGCCGATAGGCCGCTGAGAGCAGCGGCCGCCTTTCCGGCGGATCGGCGGCCTTCCGGGCATGACGCCAAGCCGGATCCCAGGGGCTGCGCACCGGCCGGTGACCGGGCGGTGCGGGCTCGGTCTACCGGTTCACGGCTTCGCGAGAGGCGACGCGGTTCGTGCGACCGACCGCGCGGCCCACCGCGTTGCGCACCGCGAGGCCCGGTTCGGTGCGGGGCACCATGAGCCTGGAGAGCAGACCGACGCGTCGCTGCCGCGGGCCTACCTCGCGGCGGAGCCGCGACTCGTAGGCGGCGAAGGCGCGGGCGTGGTCACCGCGATGGGCAGCGAGCTCTTCCGCGAGGGCGTACGCGCCCGTCATCGCCATGCTGGACCCGTCACCCATGAGGGCTGTCGCCGCCGCCGCGTCCCCGAGCAGTACGACCCGTCCGCGGGACCATGAGGGCACCCGGACGGTGGTCAGGGGGTCGAAGAACGGAGCCGGGTGGTCGAGGAACGCCGCCACGAGTTCCGGTGCCCGCCACCGCACATCGGCGTAGGCGTCGGCCACGGTCTGCTTGTGAAGGGCGATGTTCTTGCGGTCGTGGGGCGCTGGCTGTACGGCCCGGAAGGTGAAGATCGCGAGCGGGGTGGTCCGCGAGGGGTGGAGGACCAGCATCCGGTTCGGCACGGTCAGCATCGTCATCTCGGTCGGGTCCTCGATGGCGTCGGGTTCCAGCGGGACGGTCGCACCGTACAGGCCCAGGTCGCTCGCGAACTGCCGCTCGGGGCCGAATACCAGGCGCCGTACGGTGGAGTGCATCCCGTCGGCACCGACTACCAAGTCGAAGCGCCGTGGCGCGGACCGCCGGAAGGTGACGTCCACCCCGCCTTCATCCTGGTCGAGAGCGGTGACCGTGTCGTCGAACAGGAACTCGGCCTCGGTCTGCGCCGACCGGTGGAGCACCTCGGACAGGTCGGCTCGGGTCACCTCGACCGTCGGCGCCTTGTCCGAGGTGAGCGGGAGTTGCAGGATTCGCCTGCCACCGGGGTCGAGCAGGGTCAGCGACCGATTGCGGGTGGCGAGCTCACGGAGCAGCGGGAGGACGCCCATGCGCTCGGCGACCGGGATCGCGGGCCCCTTCACGACGATCGCGCTACCCCCGGAGCGCAGCTGCCGGGCGTGTTCGACGACTGTCGGCCGGTATCCATTCCGGGAGAGCCAGTACGCGAGCGCGGGCCCTGCGATTCCGGCACCGACTATCAGCACCTCGGGTTTCTTCATGACGATGACCTCTCGGAGTGTCGATGACCAGGTCCCCGGCGAGTACCGGGCCGGGCCGCGAAGGAGCGGCGGCACGGGGCGGTGCAACCGGAACCAAGGTACGATCAATTTCGTACCTCAACAGATAAGCACGCCCTTCAGGTACGATGCAAGTCATACCTGAAGGAGGGGTGCCGCGTGGCCGGAGGAAACCTGGTCGGCCAGGAGGCCGATGCGCTCGATCTGGGTACGGTGTTCCGCGCCCTCGCCGACGAGCACCGTCGTACGGTGATGACGGAGTTGGCCGCCGACCGCAGCGACAGCGAGCGGGGCTGCAACTCGTTCAATCTTCCGATCTCGAAGCAGACCCAGACCCACCACTTCCGGGTCCTGCGGGAGGCAGGTCTCATTGACGAAATCGACTACGGCAACCGCAAGGGCATCCGACTACGACGCGCGGACATCGAGAAAAGGTTCCCCGGGCTGCTCACGCTCCTAGAAGCAGAGTCCCCAGGCGGTACCGCTCCTCGCTGAACACAGCTGAACACAGCTGAGCACACCGGAAGGAGTCCGAGTCGGCCCTGAGCCGCGAGATCGACCGGATCCAGCTCGCGCCCGGCTCGCAGGTAGCCGAGCACGACGCGGACTCGAATGGAGCGGACACGAATGGATCGGTGTCGCTTCGACCACCGTCCCGCGCTCGTGATCGGCGCCGAACGCTTCCGCACACTCCCTCACGCCCACACCCGCTTAGGTTTCCGCAACTTGCCTACGAGCAGGACCACGCGGGGGGTGAGGGCGGGGTCCGGACGAAGAGAAGCTCCTGGTAGAGGGGTGCTTGTCGAGTCCAAGCCATCCTGCCAGGAGCTTTCCGCATGCTCGTCTACCCAGCCGGGGTCGATCTGTCCATCTCCGCTCCGCGCTTCCCCGCCCGTGAGTTGACCGCACGTCGTCTCGCGCAAGGGACACGATGGCTCCGGCTGGCCGCCGGACGACAGGCGCTGTTCGTGCTGGCTCCTCCACGATGCGGCCATACCTACGCCCAGCTCGCCGCCGGATTCGGCGTGGGCACCACCACCGTCTCGGTCGGTGGGGCTCGTTCCAGGCGCCAGCGCTGACGTCTTGCCGCATCACGGCGAGGGCACCGTCGTCGAGGCGGGCGGCCTCCCCATGACGTGGCCGCAGGGGGCGTTCCGGAGGCGGGCGAAGCAATGGTGGTTCCGGGCCGGTTGTCAGCGCGTCTGCGGTCTTGCGGCAGGCGCGGTGGAAGCTGCCGGTGCAGAGCTCCCCGGCCGGGGCGCAGCGGGATGGTTTCGCGGCGCCGCGTCCAGAGAACATCGGTACTGCTGCATCAGGTTGGGCGGTCCAGGCCGTGGCGGTGGGCCAGCACGATGGCCTGGGCGCGGTCCCGGAGGCCGAGTTTCATGAGGACGCGGGTGGTGTGTGTCTTGACGGTCGCTTCGCTGATGTAGAGCAGGGCGGCGATCTCGGCGTTGGAGTGGGCTTGGGAGAGGAGGAAGAGGACTTCGCGTTCGCGTGCGGTGAGCTGGTCGTATCCGGCGGGTGGGGTGGGGTCGGGAATGGGGAGG
>NZ_JASKYR010000178.1:0-14043 GCF_041028215.1 Streptomyces flavofungini | reverse complement strand
GTTTGGGGCGGTCGGAGGGCGACTGGTACCGTGGACAGCTGTGTCTCGTAGCCCTCTCAAGCATCGAGGCGCGTGTCATCAAACTCATCTGCAGTACCTCTGCAGGACCTGAACCTGAAAAGGCTCTTTCGTGGCGAACATCAAGTCCCAGATCAAGCGGATCAAGACCAACGAGAAGGCGCGTCAGCGCAACAAGGCGGTCAAGTCTTCCCTGAAGACCGCGATCCGCAAGGCCCGCGAGGCCGTTGCCGCCGGTGACACCCAGAAGGCCGCCGAGCTCACGCGTGAGGCCACGCGCCAGCTCGACAAGGCCGTCTCCAAGGGCGTCATCCACAAGAACCAGGCCGCCAACAAGAAGTCGGCGCTTGCGACGAAGGCCGCGTCCCTCAAGGGCTGAAGCCTCTGCGAGCACCGCGGGCCGTCCTCTCCGGGCGACTGACAGCGGACTCACTTGATCCGACGCCGATACGGGACGCAGCGGGCCCTCTCTCCCGCTCCCGTCCGGCACCCGGTTCCGTACACGACTGCGTTCGCCACGCGGGTACGGAGCCACACAGCGTGAACGAAAACCCCGCCCGTCGGCCTTCCCCAGATCGACGAGGCGGGGTTTTCGGCGTTCGGGGATCAGGAACGACCGGATCTGGCGGCGCGGGCGATGGTGACGACGGCCTTCTCCAGCGCGTACTCCGGGTCGTCGCCGCCGCCCTTGACGCCCGCGTCGGCCGCGGCGATCGCGGTGAGCGCGGCGGCCACGCCGTCCGGGGTCCAGCCGCGCATCTGCTGGCGCACGCGGTCGATCTTCCACGGCGGCATGCCCAGCTCCCTGGCCAGGTCGGCGGGGCGTCCGCCCCGGGCCGAGGAGAGCTTGCCGATGGCCCGCACACCCTGCGCGAGCGCACTCGTGATCATGACGGGGGCGACCCCGGTCGACAGTGACCAGCGCAGCGCCTCAAGCGCCTCCGCCGCCCGCCCCTCCACGGCCCGGTCCGCGACCGTGAAGCTCGACGCCTCCGCCCGGCCGGTGTAGTACCGCCCGACCACCGCCTCGTCGATCGTGCCCTCGACGTCCGCGACCAGCTGCGAGACCGCGGAGGCCAGCTCACGCAGATCGCTGCCGATCGCGTCGACCAGGGCCTGGCACGCCTCCGGCGTCGCCGAACGCCCCGTCGTCCGGAACTCCGAGCGCACGAACGACAGCCGGTCCGCGGGCTTGGTCATCTTCGGGCAGGCGACCTCCCGGGCCCCCGCCTTGCGGGCCGCGTCGAGCAGGGCCTTGCCCTTGGCGCCGCCCGCGTGCAGCAGCACGAGGGTGATCTCCTCGACGGGAGACCCCAGATACGCCTTCACGTCCTTGACCGTGTCGGCCGACAGATCCTGCGCGCTCCGCACGACCACCACCTTCCGCTCGGCGAAGAGCGAGGGGCTGGTGAGCTCGGCGAGCGTGCCGGGCTGCAACTGGTCGGGGGTGAGGTCACGCACGTCCGTGTCCGCGTCGGCGGCACGGGCGGCCGCGACCACCTGCTGCACGGCACGGTCGAGGAGCAGGTCCTCCTGCCCCACGGCGAGCGTGAGGGGAGCGAGCGGATCGTCGTTAGCTGTCTTCCTGGCCATCGCGGTACAGCATCCCACGCGGCACTGACACTCCCCCTCCGGCGGCCCGGCCGGGGACACCGTCTCCCGCCGCGCGGCCCGTATCGCAGAATGGGCACGTGAGCGACGTACGACATGTCCTGGTGCTGCCCGACCGCGATGCCGCGGAGGAGGTGGCCGAAGAGCTTCCCGACCGTTTCGGCGTCACCGAGGAGCCGCAGCTCGTACGGGACGCCCTGGCCGGTGAGGACGACGCCGAGGACGCCCAGTGGCTGGTCGTGGTGGAGGACCCCGCGTCCCGCCTCGACCGCACGGCCCTCGACGAACTGGCCGCCGAGCACGAAGGCTGGCTGGAGGCCCCCTGACCGCATGAGCCCACCCGCCCGGCCGTCGGGCGGGTCAGCTCTCACGTCAGCTCTTGGGCACGACCTGGATGTCGAGGTCGACCGTGATGCTGTGCCCGACCGCCGCGATGCCGCGCGCGAGCATCGTCTGCCAGGTGATCGTGAAGTCGTCGCGGTGCAACTCCGTACTGGCCCGGCAGGCCACGCGGGTCTCCCCCTCCAGCCCCTGCCCGACCCCGAGATACTCGGCGTCCAGCGTCACCGTCCGCGTCACACCGTGCAGCGTCAGACCGCCGGATATCGCCCAGCGGCTGCCGCCCTTGTGCGCGAAGCGGTCGCTGTAGAACTCCATCGTCGGAAAGCGCGCCACGTCCAGGAAGTCCCCGGAGCGCAGATGGTCGTCGCGCATCTTGACGGCCGTGTCGATGGACGCCGCGTCGATGACGACATGCATCGCGGAGTCCTCCATGCGCTCACCCATCCGGATCGCACCCGCGAAGCTGTTGAACCGCCCATGGATACGGGCCAGCCCGATGTGCCGCGCGGAGAACCCGACCGAGGAGTGCAGCGGATCGACCTCCCAGTCCCCGGGCTCGGGAAGCGCGGGCGGCTGCGCGACCTGCAAGGTGACGTCACCGAGCGAGGCGTGCGCGTCCTCCCCGACCGTGGCGCTCGCCCGGTACGGGGTGTACCCCTCCGCCGAGACCGCGAGGCGGTACTCCCCCGCCGGCACGGTCGTGACGAACGAGCCGAACGGGTCCGTGCCACCGCCCACCACCTTGCGGCCCGCGGCATCGCTGACCACGAACTCCGCGTTCCGCACGGGCTCGTTCACGGGGTCGAGCACCCGGCAGCTCAGCACCCCCGCGCTCGGCGGAACCGCGAACGCCGACAAGGCCCCCGTCCGTCCCATCCGATTCGTACGGTTCCCGAGCCGGTTCCCCAGCCAGCGGCCGAACACCTGCGACACACCCCCGCTTTCCCTTGACACACCTGAAAACTGCAAACTGCGACGAAAAGGCATTCGATCACCGTTGCGGCATTCGACGCAACACGGACCCACATCGCACCCAATGCCGACGATGCGGTGGAGCGCGGCTAGTGGCCCACTTTGAGCACCCGGTCCCCGGGCTCCTCCGGTCCTTCGGCCTGTTCCGGCTCTCCCGGCTCTTTCGGCTCTTCGGTCTCCTTGGTCTCCTTGGTCTCCTTGGTCTCCTCCGGCCCTTTGGGCTCTTCGGCCTCTTCCGGCTCCTCGGCCTCCTCGGTCTGCTCGGTCTCTTTGGGCTGCTCGGTCTGCTCGGTCTCTTTGGGCTCAGGACGGTCTCGTCGCGACGGCGAGCCGTGGTGCCGAGCGCCGACCCGAAGCCACCACCGCGATCGCCCCCCGCTCGTCCGTGCGCAGCACCTCCGCTCCGCCTGCCCGCAGCGCCGCCATCGTGACGGGTGCCGGATGGCCATATGTGTTGTCAGCTCCGCAGCTGACCAGGGCCAGCCGGGGTGACGCCCTGCGCAGCAGCTCCGGATCCTGCTGGGCCGAGCCGTGATGGGCGACCTTCAGGACGTCCACGGGCGGGAGCACCGCGCCTTCCGGGCTGCGCAACAGGGCTCGCTGAGCGGGTGGTTCGAGGTCTCCGAGCAGCAGCAGGCTCACCCCGGCGGTCCGCACGAGCAGGGCGACGCTGGCGTCGTTCGGCCCCTCGGGCCGTATCCGGGAATCGGCGCGCGGCCACAGCACCCGCCACTCCAAGTCCCCCGCCCGCCGCCGCTCCCCCGCCACGGCCGACGCGGACTGGTGGCGGCAGGCCGTCTTCTACCAGATCTACCCGCGCAGCTTCGCCGACTCCGACGGCGACGGCATCGGTGACCTCCCCGGCATCACCTCCCGGCTGCCGCACCTCGCCGCGCTCGGCGTGGACGCCCTCTGGCTGAGCCCGTTCTACCCCTCCGAACTCGCCGACGGCGGCTACGACGTGGCCGACCACCGCGACGTCGACCCCCGGCTCGGCACCCTCGACGACTTCGACGAGCTGGTCCGCGCGGCCCGTGCCCTCGGTCTGCGGATCATGGTCGACATCGTGCCCAACCACTCCTCCGACCAGCACGTCTGGTTCAAGGAGGCGCTGGCGGCAGCCCCCGGCTCGGCCGCCCGCGAGCGCTATGTCTTCCGTGCGGGCCGGGGCGTGGACGGTGAACTGCCGCCCACCGACTGGCCCTCCAGTTTCGGCGGCCCCGCCTGGACCCGCGTCCCCGACGGCCAGTGGTACCTGCACCTCTACGCTCCGCAGCAGCCCGACTTCAACTGGGACAACCCCGAGGTGCGCGAGGACTTCCACGACACCCTGCGGTTCTGGTCGGACCGGGGTGTCGCGGGGTTCCGGGTGGACGTCGCCCACGGCCTCGCCAAGGACCTGCGCGCACCGCTGCGCGACCTCGGTGACGAGCAGAGCTACCAGCCCGGCGCACTGCCGGACGACGGCACCCACCCACTCTGGGACCGCGACGCGGTGCACGAGATCTACCGCGGCTGGCGGCAGGTCTTCAACACCTACGACCCGCCGCGCTTCGCCGTCGCCGAGGCCTGGGTGCGCTCCTCACGGCGGACGGCCTACGCCTCGGCGGACGGCCTCGGCCAGGCGTTCAACTTCGACTTCCTCTACGCGCGGCTCGACGCGGCTGAGATGCACACCGTCATCGACGGCGCGCTCGCCGACGCGCGTGCGGCGGGGGCGACCAGCACCTGGGTCCTGTCCAACCACGACGTGGTGCGGCACGTCTCCCGCTACGCCCTGCCCGGCTGCTCCACCAAGCACGACATCGAGGCCTGGCTGCTCGCCGACGGCCGGGAACCGGCCCCCGACCTCCCCTCGGGCATGCGCAAGGCGCGCGCCGCCGCACTGCTGATGCTGGCGCTGCCCGGGTCCGCGTACGTCTACCAGGGCGAGGAGTTGGGCCTGCCCGAGGTCGCCGACCTGGACCGGGCCGACCTGCGGGACCCGATGTGGGTACGGAGCGGGGGACGCGTCAAGGGGCGCGACGGGTGCCGGGTGCCGCTGCCGTGGACCCGTACGGGCGCGAGCCACGGCTTCGGCCCCGGCGGCTCGTGGCTGCCGCAGCCCGCGGACTGGGGCCGCTACTCGGTCCAGGCCCAGAGCGGTGACCGCGGGTCGTTCCTGGAGCTGTACCGCGCGGCGCTGCGGCTGCGCCGGGCGCTGGTCGCGGACGAGACGCTGGAGTGGGTGGGACCACGGGAGCGGACGCGCCGGGGTCTGCTGCACTTCGCCCGTACCGGCGGCTGGCACACCGTCAGCAATCTGTCCGACGCGACCGTCGCGCTGCCGGAGGGTGAGGTGCTGCTCGCCTCGGGCCCACTGACCGGCGACGGACTGCCGCCGTGGACGACGGTCTGGCTGCGGGCCGGGGCCGCGACGGCGTCCACCGGCTGACCCGGTTCACGGGCGGGTGGCCCCGCGACGCCACCTTGCCGGGTCGATCCTGCCCTCGTACAGGGGGAGTTCGAGCGGTGCCTGGCCGTCCGCGAACGGGTCCCACACCCGGGCCAGGCCCGCCGTCCCCGCCGCCCGTACCCGCCGGGCCTCGGCCAGGTCGAGCACGTCCGTCAGGACCTCTTCCCGCCCCGGCCCGGCCTCGGCGCGCACCTGCCCCTCCGGGTCCACGAAGAGGCTGCGCCCGACGCCGTCCGGCGCCGCCGCGTTGAGGCTGGCCATGAACACCTGGTTGACGATCGCGTTGGCCCGCGCGAGCACGACTTCCTGGGCGCGGTCCACGGTGGGGGTGCGCACCAGGTTCAGTACGAGGTCGGCGCCCCGCCAGGCCAGATGGCGGGTGACCTCGGGGAACCAGGCGTCGTAGCAGATGGTCAGGCCCACCCGCCCGTGGTCGCCCAGGTCGAAGACCACGAAGCCGTCACCGGACGCCGTGGTCTCGTGCGGCCGCCACACGAAGACCTTCCGGTACTCGGCGACGCGCTCACCGGTGGGCGAGTACACGGGGGCCGTGTTGTAGATCCGGCCGTCCGCGCCCCGCTCGTAGACCGTGCCCGGCACGAGCCAGACGCCCGCTTCCCGGGCGAGCTCCGCGAGACGCCTGCCGCGCGGCCCGTCCAGCGGCTGGGCCGCGGAGGCCATGACCGCCTCCGGGTCCTCTCCCGCCCGGTGCCCACAGAGATGCAGCTCCGGATAGGCCAGCAGCCGCACCCCGGGATGCGCCCCGACGACGCGGCGCACGTCCGCGGCGAAGGCGTCAAGCCCGTCGGCGGCGTGGTGCCACGCGGCCGCCTGGACGAGAGCGACCGGCAGGGGAATCGTCATCGCGGGGACAACCTTCCGAGCGTTGGGGCGACCGTCCCGTGGCATCCGGGAGCACGAACGAGCCAACCATCACGCCCAATACCGGCACAAGATCCCCTTCTCCTGTGCGGCCCACAGGAAGATCCTGTGGATCTCCCATGGGTGGCGCGCCCGGCCGCCGGTGGTCCCGGGCTATGGAGGACCTAGAATTCCGCGACCGATCTCATGGGGAGGGGCCAGTTGCGCTACCTACGTCTCGCGGGCGTTCTTGTCGCGCTCACCGTCGTGCCCGCGTGCGCGGGCGGCGGGGACACATCCGATGCCGAGCCCAGCTCGTCGCCCGGCACATCGCCGGTGCAGGTCCGCATGGGCACCGTGCGGGACCACCGGGCCACCCGGCTCGGGATATCGCTCGACTTCACCAATGAGGGCCGCCCTCGGCCCGACGTCACCGTCGACGTGCGCCTCGGGGGGCGTTACTCCGGTGACGCCCGGCCGAAGCTGGAGCAGGACAGCGGCGCCGGCTTCAAGCCGGTCGCCCTGGCCACGGACAAGCGGGGCTTCACCGGCACCTTCCGTATGGATCTGCCACGGGGCACCTCCCTGTCCTTCCTGCGCATCACCCCGAGCATCCGCCCCAAGCTCGAAGGCCAGGGTGTGCCGGTGGATGTCGCCTTCAGGGACGGCACGCGCACACTGGCGCGGAAGCACCTGACCGCGCCCCTGACTGCGCTCTCTCTCGAACGCGTTTCCCCGACCGCTCCCGCACCCCTGCGCGACGACCGCTGGACGGAAGTGGTCTACACCGCGGTCAACCATTCGGGCAGCGCGTTTCCGAAGGCACAGATACAGGCGGAGTACACCGCCTGCCCGGCGGCGGCGGACGACCCGCAGGACCCGGAAAAATGCCCCGACTTCTCGCCTCATGTGACGACTTCCCTGCGCACCCAGTACTACGACGGCAAGCGCTGGCGGGACGTCACCGCGCCCGACGACGGCTCCGCGATCGCCGAGACGCTGACCATGCCTCTGGGAGCGCTGCCCGCGGAATCCACGCGGAAGTTCACGTTCAGGTTCTCAGGACGGGAGGGCCTCGACCGCAAGGTCCGCCTGCTGGTGCTCAGTGCCCGGGTCAACGGAAAGGCCGAGGGGGCGTCCGAGCGCTCGGGCGGCTTCGCGTCTCCGATCGCTTTCGACGTCCGCTGAGTTTCGACGCCCGCCGACATGGCTTGCCCCGGCGAGGACGGGGAACCCGTTCCTCTACATAGTTGTAGATGAGTTCGGACGAGTCGTAGAAAGAGGCAGCCAGCATGGAGATCTCAGGGATCATCACCGCGGTCGTGATCGGTATCGTCATCGGGATCCTGGGGCGTCTCGTCCTGCCGGGCCGTCAGCGCATCGGCGTCCTGTGGACCATTCTGGTCGGCATCGTCGCCGCCCTCATCGGTACGGCCATCGCCGGAGCCCTCGATGTGGCCGACACCAAGGGCATCGACTGGATCGAACTCGCCATCCAGATCGGCCTCGCCGCCGTCGGCGTCGCCGGTGTCGAGCGCCTCAAGGGCCGCCGCTGAGCCTCACTCCTTGCGCAGGGGGGCTCCGATGGCCAGGTCCCCGTCGAGCTTCGCGACCACGGTGGCCGCGAGGGGCGGGGCGTAGCGGGTGGCCCACTCCTCGACCGATGCCAGGAAATCGGCGAGCTGGTCCTGCACGGACCGCATGAGCACGGGCAGCCGCGCCAGCGGCAGATCGATGGGGAACGCGTCCGGCCGGTCCTCGTCGGGCCAGAGCCGGACGGTCGCCCCGACATGCTCGACGCGCGGCGTGGGGTCGTGGCCGAGCCACGGCTCCGCGCCGTCGAGCAGGTCGAGCCAGTCCCGCCAGTTCTCCAGACCGAAGCAGCAGCCGGGAGGCACGGTGACTCCGGTGGCGGTGTCCCGGACCCGCAGCCCGCCGGGCGCCATGACGCACTCGGCGGACACCAGGCCACGGACCTGTTCCACGACGGCTTCGGCGTCGGCGCCGGGCTCGGCGGCCTCCCGCTTGTGGAGGTCGTTGTTGTAGCAGGCCAGAACCGCCATGGCGGTGCCCAGTTCCGGCGGCGACAGACGGCCGGACAGTGCGAGCAGCCGGTCCGCGGGCAGGTCGGCGACAGGCCACAGAGCGAAGTCGACGGCCTCGTGGGTCTCCAGCACGGCATCCATGATCAGCACGTCCCAAGTGTCGCTCCCCGGCCGGTCCGGACGCCCGGTATTTCCAAGGCGGGCACGAGACCCGCATCCGCGGCACGCATCCGGCCCGGCTGTTTCCATGACGCCCGGGACAGGACGACCCCCGGACGGATGCCGGGACACGACGTCCCGAGAGACACTGCCGAGACCCGACGGCCGCAACACAACGACCGCGACCCGGCGGCCGCGCCCCAACGAACTGAGAGCAGACAGCCACCATGCCCCGTTCGATCGCCACCAACACCCGCGTCGGCCTCGAAGGCCTCCTGGACTTCGTACGCCCCCGCCACCGCGCCCTGCTCCTCACCCGCCGCGCCGACGGCAGCCCTCAGGCATCACCGCTGACCTGCGGCGTCGACGACGCCGGGCGCCTTGTCATGTCGACGTACCCGGAGCGCGCCAAGACCCGTAACGCACGCCGCGACCCCCGGGTCGCCGTCGTCGTCCTGTCCGACGACTGGAACGGTCCCTGGGTCCAGATCGACGGCGAAGCCGAGGTCCTCGACAGCCCGGACTCGGTGGAGCCGCTCGTCGAGTACTTCCGGAACATCTCGGGCGAACACCCGGACTGGGACGAGTACCGCGAGGCGATGCGCAAGCAGGGCAAGTCCCTGATCCGCGTCACACCCCGCAGCTGGGGACCGGTCGCGACCGGCGGTTTCCCGGCGCACCTGGCCGAGTGAGGGACGCGAGGGACCTCCGGGCCGCACGCTAGCCGTCCCCGTCCACCTTGTGGACGACCGTGTCGCCGGGGGCCAGTGGCCGTCCGTCGGCGGCCAGTACTTCGAGCGGGCGCAGGCCCTGGCCCTGGCGGCGGTCGACCAGCCGTGAGCGCGGCTCGTCCGGGGCGAAGAAGTTCCCTTCGCCCCACTGCCGCAGTGCCACGATGACGGGGAAGAGCGCCTCCCCCTTCGGCGTCAGTACGTACTCGCGGTAGGCACTGCCGTCCGAGGCGGGGACGGACGCGAGGATGCCCCCCGCGACCAGGGTGCGCAGGCGCGCGGTGAGGATGTTCTTCGCCACGCCGAGGCCGCGCTGGAACTCCCCGAAGCGGCGGCTCCCGTCGAAGGCGTCGCGCACGATCAGCAGGGACCACCAGTCGCCGATCGCGTCCACCGATCTGGCCACGGGGCACTCGCTGTCGTCGAAGCGTGTCCTGGTCACCATGGCTACCCCGTCATCCGGTCCGAGCTGGCTTGCTGGCTTGCTGGCTTGCTGGCTTGCTGGCTTGCTGGCTTGCTGGCTTGCTGGCTTGCTGGCTTGCTGGTTGCAAGATGCTACCAAAGCGTCTACCGTCGCCTCGTTCGCAGAGTGGTAGCAAGTTGCCACCAGGCGGGTCCGACCAGGGGGAGAGATGCCGATGTCCTGCGACAGCGAGGCCTCGGAACGGCAGGATGCGGCGAGCCGGGGGGCGGGTCCCGGCTCCGGGCTCTCCCGGGGTGTCGTCGCCCTGTTCGCCGTCGCCTGCGGGGCGGCGGTGGCCAACGTGTACTTCTCCCAGCCGCTCCTGGTGACCATGGGGCACGACCTCGCCATGAGCCCGGCGCTGGTCGGAAGCGTCGTCACCCTCACCCACGTCGGCTACGGCCTCGGTCTCTTCTTCCTCGTGCCGCTGGGTGACGTGGCCGACCGCAGACGGCTCATCGTCGTTCAACTGCTGCTCCTCGTCGGCGCGTTGGTCTTGGTCGCCACCGCCCGCACCGCCGCGGCCCTGCTCGCCGGCATGGCCGCGACAGGGCTGCTCGCGGTCGTCACCCAGACCCTGGTGGCCTTCGCGGCGTCGCTCGCCCCGCCCACCGGACGCGGACGCGTCGTCGGCACGGTCACCAGCGGCGTGGTCATCGGCATCCTGCTCGCCCGCACCGCGTCCGGCCTCCTCGCCGATCTCGCGGGCTGGCGCTCCGTCTACCTCGCGTCGGCGTCGCTCACCGCTCTGCTCGCCCTCGTCCTGCACCGCGTACTGCCGCGCCGGAGCGACGAGGCCGCGCCGACGCCCCTGCCCTACGGACAGCTGCTGCGCTCCACGGTCACCCTGTTCGCGCGGGAACGGCTGCTCAGGCTGCGGGCCCTGTTCGGGCTGCTGGTCTTCGCCGCGTTCAGCACGCTGTGGAGCAGCGTCGCGCTGCCGCTCAGCGAGGCCCCGTACTCCCTGTCCCACAGCGCGATCGGGGCGCTCGGCCTGATCGGTGCCGCCGGAGCCCTCGCCGCGGGCGTGGCGGGCCGCCTCAACGACCGCGGGCTCTCGCGGCTCACCACCGGCGCCGCGCTGGCACTGCTCGCGCTCTCCTGGCTGCCGCTGGCCTTCACCCGCGGCTCGCTCTGGGCCCTGGTCGTCGGCGTGGTCCTCCTCGACCTCGCCGTGCAGGCGGTCCACGTCACCAACCAGACCCTGATCTACGCGCTGCACCCGGCGGCGGGCAGCCGTCTGATCGGCGGATACATGGTCTTCTACGCGGTCGGCAGCGCCACCGGCGCCCTCGCCGCGACCTCCCTCTACGCGGTGGCCGGTTGGGGTGCCGTCTGCGCGCTGGGCGCGGCGCTGAGCTGCCTCGGCCTCGCGCTGTGGGCGTGCACCTCGCGCCCGTTCAGGCGAGGGTGACAGGCGTCCCGCCCGAGGCTTCGGTGCACGCCGCCCGGAGTGAGCGGCGCATGACCGGGATGGCAGGATCAGCCGGGTGAACAGTGATATCGCAGTCCTCGACAACCCCGTGGCCGAGTCGCTGCGCGGGCCGCACGCGCAGCTGGGGCGGTGTGTCGGCCGGGCGGCCACGTATCTGCCGGGGGTCTCGACCTTCTGCGCGCTTCCGGCCGAGCCGGGTGCCCAGGACTGGTCGGATCTGGCGGAGCTGCTCGGGTCCGGCGGCTTCGCCGACATGTTCAGCAACCCGGCGCTCCCGCCGCCCGGCTGGGAGCCGGTGTTCAAGCTGGAGGGCCACCAGATGCTCTGGCCCGACGGACGCACCGCAGGTGACCCGCTCCGGGCCGCGGGCACCGCGATATCCGGCACGGCGGTCGCCGGGTCGGCGACGGTCGGGCCGACAGCCGCGGACTTCGCGGTGGTCGAGTTGGGTCCGGACGACGTGCCCGAGATGCTGGACCTCGTCAAGGTGGCCCAGCCGGGCCCGTTCGGCCCGCGCACATGCGAACTCGGCACCTACCTCGGGGTGCGGGCGCGGGGACGCCTGGTCGCGATGGCGGGCGAGCGTCTGCGGCCCCCGGGCTTCACGGAGATCAGCGCCGTGTGCACGGCCCCCGAGGCGCGCGGGCAGGGCCACGCCGCGCGCCTCGTGCGGGCGCTGGTCGAGCTGATCGTGTCCCGGGGCGAACGGCCGTTCCTGCACGTGGCGGAGGCGAACACGGGCGCCGTCGCCCTGTACGAACGGATCGGCTTCGGGACCCGCCGGAACGTGACCTTCCAGGGCTTCCGCACGCCGTGACAGCGGCCCTGCCGTGAGCGGTGGCCTGCCGTGAGCGGCGGCTTATGCCCCCAGGCCCCGCACCGCCGCGACGTACGCGTCGAGTGCGGGCCGCGGGGCCCGGCCGAGGAGCGCCCGCAGGGAACCGCGGTCGGCGATGGACGTACCGTCGAGGAATCCCCCGGCGATCGCCGCGTACGTGCTCAGGAGCATCGGCACCTGGAACGGCCGCACCTGCCCGGCGGCGCTGATCGCCTCGCGGGTAGCAGCGAGCGCGCCCGGTTCGTACGAGGCTCCGGCCACCGCAGCCAACTCGGCCCCGCCAACGGCATGTTCACCCACGAGTTCGTAGGTGCGGCCCACGTGCTCCCCGGGGTCAACGGCCACGCGTACCGCCACCTCGGCCAGGTCCTCGCGCGCCACGGCGGCCAGGCTCCCCGTGCCCAGCGGTGCCGCTATGACCCCGTCGGGGCCCGGCGCGGCGATGGCGGCGAGGAACTCGGCGTACAGGCCGTTGCGCAGGACCGTCCACCGCAGTGCGGAGGAGCGCAGCCTGCGTTCGGTCCAGCGGTGGGCGAGCGCGTAGGTGAGGTGGTCGCCGTCGCCGGACAGGCTGGTGTAGACGACGTGSMCGASGGCCGCCTTCTCCGCGGCGGAGAGGGCGGCCTCGTGCCGGGCGACGACGACGTCGTCCTCGGCGGCCCCCGCCGAGATCATGAGCAGGGTGTCGACGCCGGTGAAGTCGAGGGAGCCGGGGTCGTCGAAGTCGGTGCGGCGTGCGCCGGGTACGGCCCCGCGGGTGCCGACGACGACGTCGGGGCGGTCGGCGAGGCGGGCGGTGATGAGCGTGCCGAGGGCGCCGGAGGCACCGGTGATCATGAGCATGGGAAACTTCCCCCGTGGGTTGGCCGTTGGGCGGATGGGTGGGTCGGAGACTGGGCCCGACCGGCGTGAGCCGACCGGCGCGAGCCGACCTGTGAGCCGACCGGCGCGAACCGACCGGCGTGAGCCGACCCGCTCGGGCCGGTCTGTGACCATGATGGTCGGCGGCACGCGGCCGCGTAAGGAGGCACTCTGATGTCAGCAGGGCACACGGCGGTAACCACCGCGCCGACCGGTGCGGCGGCGCCCGCCGCCGAGCCGGTGATCCGCTGCGACACCCCGCAGGACGAGTGCGGGGTGCGCGACGTCCTCGACCGGTTTGGCGACAAGTGGTCCGTGTACGTCGTGGTCGAACTCGCCTGGGGCGTCCTGCGGTTCAAGGAGTTGCAGCGCAGGATTCCCGGCGGCATATCGCAGCGCATGCTCACCGTCACCGTGCGCCGCCTGGAGCGCGACGGCCTGGTCAAGCGCACGGTGTACCCGACGATCCCGCCGCAGGTCGAGTACGAACTGACGGAGCTCGGCCACAGCCTCACCCACCTCGTCAAGGCGCTGGCCGACTGGTCCATCGACCACCGCCCGGCGATCGCCGCGGCGCGCGCGGCCTACGACGAAGCGGCGGCGGCAGCGGCGGCGGCAGCCGGGGAGTGACCGGCGGGTGCACCGGTCACGGCGTCAGCCGACGACCAGCACGATCTTGCCGCGTACGTGACCCTCCTCGCCGAGGCGGTGCGCCTCCGCGATCCCGGTGAGGGGAAAGGTCCGCACGACCGGCGGCACGAAGCGCCCGGACTCGATCAATGCGCCGATCACGTCGAGCGCGTACATCGCGCGGCCGGTGTCCCCGCGGCTGAACCGGACCCCGTGCTCCCGCGCCCCGGCGAAGTCGGCGAGCGTCACGACGCGTTCCGGGGCGCCCGTCAGCCGGATGAGCTCGGGCAGCACACCGCTGCCCGCGACATCGAGCGCCAGACCGATGCCGGTGGCAGCGCCGGAAGCGCCGGGCGCACCCGAAACGAGCGCGCGGACCCGCTCCCCGAGCCCCTCCCCGTACGACACGGGCTCGGCGCCCAGGGTCCGCAGAGAGCCGCGCTTCCCCGGGCCCGCGGTGCCGATCACCCGCAGCCCCTCCCCGTACGACACGGGCTCGGCGCCCAGGGTCCGCAGACAGTCGTGGTTGGCGGGGCCCGCGGTGCCGATCACCCGCGCGCCGCGCGCCACCGCGAGCTGAACGGCGGCGCTGCCGACGCTGCCGGAGGCGCCATTCACGAGC
>NZ_JASKYR010000177.1:0-14124 GCF_041028215.1 Streptomyces flavofungini | reverse complement strand
GTCAGGCCCTTGGCACCCCGCCGCCCCGCGCGCCGCCGCGCGTCAACCGACGCCCCCGATATCGGTCGCCCGTTCAAAGTGAGTCTCCCCTCGCACGGCCTGGAACCAGGCCCGCACCCCATAGCACCTGCGCGTTTCAGACACGCGCAAGCGCTAGATAACCACACGGCTCCGGGCGATGACTCCCCGCCAATGTCACCGTTCCGTTCCAACTGCCCCTGGGGTGCGGGCAGACCTTGATCACCGGGTGGCCGCCGGCCGGACACCCGGCGGTCACCTGGTGGCCCCGCCGGACGTCAGCCGTTCTTCACCCAGTCCTTCCACTCCATGTTCCAGCCGCCGAGCCCGTTGTCGGGAGCGACTTTCTTGTCATTGCTGTTGATCACCTCGACGACGTCCCCGATGAGGGTCCGGTCGAAGAACCAGCCCGCAGGCGTCCGTGAACTGCCGCCTTTCACGTCGCGCAGACCGACGCAACCGTGGCTGACGTTGGTCTTGCCGGGAGCGTCGGGAGCCCAGTAGTTGCCGTGCAGGAAGGTCCCGGAGGTGGTGAGGCGGATGGCGTGCGGGACGTCGGGGATGTCGTACTCCCCGCCGAAGCCGACGGTGCGGCTGTTCATGCGGGTCACCTCCAGCATCTCCGTCACCACCATTTTGCCGTTGTACGTGGTGGTCTTCGGGGCGCCCGCGGTGATCGGCACGGTCGAGACCAGCTCGCCGTCGCGGCGTACCTCCATGGTGTGCGCGGCGGCGTCGACCAGGGACTCCTGGCTGCGCCCGACGGTGAACACGAAGCTCTTGTCCTGGAGGCCGTAGACGCCGGGGGCGGCCTCGACGTCGCGCAGGCCGAGGTCGACGGTGACCTTCGTGCCGGGCTTCCAGTACCGCTCGGGGCGGAAGTCGACGCGGGTGTCGCCGAACCAGTGCGGGCGGATGTCGACCGCCGGGCGCGAGGTGACCCTGATGGCCCGCCGGACGGCCTCGCGGTCCTCGATCTCCCGGTTGAACTCCAGGGAGACGATCATGCCGGTGCCGACCGTGGAGCGGTTCTCCGGCGCCACGTAGGCGATGAAGCGCTCGTCGGGGACGAAGGTGCGGAAGCTGGTGTGGCGGGCCGAGCGGCGGCCGTGCCCGTCGAGCGCGACGGCGTCGACCTCGTACGTCGCGGCGAGGGCGAGGGGGCCCTTGTCCCGCGGCTCCCAGCTCATGCCGTCGTCGGCGATGCGGCCCGGCACCTCGAACTCCTGCGCGTCCTGCGTCCGGACCACCTTCACCTTCTCGAGACGGCCGCCGGGCACCCGCACCTGGAGCCGTTCCTCCGGCTTGACGCCCTTGCTCTCGTCCTCCGGCGTCACCCGGATCACCTCCGCGGGCGAGCGCGGTTTCCCGAGTGCCTCGCCGAGATCCCCGCCGGAGCAGGCCGTCACCCCCGCGAGGAGGCCCGCCCATGTCACTGCCGCCGCCAGCACGGCCCGTGCGCGCCGTGCGCGCCTCGCACTCTGTCTCACGTGGGTCCCAACGACCGTCCGTGCCCGGGGAAACGTGAGTGCGACGCACGCACTGGGCAGAACAGTGGGGAGGGGCGACGTATGGGGGGCCGCGGCCGGGACGCCGCACACCCGCTTCGCGCGTCGGCCGAGGAGCCGCGGGAGGCTGACAGGTGTCGAGCGCATCCGAGCAGAGGACCGTGCGGGACGTCCGGGCGCAGGGCGTCACCGCGCCCGGACGTCCCCCCGCCGTGAACGGCCAGGAGCGCCCCGGCGCGCGTGCCAGGCCCGTCGTCCGGCCGGTGTGGCCGGGGACGCCGACACCGCTCGGCGCGCGCTTCCGCACCGGACCCGACGGGGTCGCGGGAACCAACTTCGCGCTGTGGGCGGGCGGTGCGGAGGCGGTGGAGCTGTGTCTGTTCGACGACGTCGCCGACGCCGACGGCGGCGGTGGCGGGGTCGTCGAGACGCGCTGCCCGCTGACCGAGCTGACCCACGAGATCTGGCACGGCTTCGTCCCCGGCGTGCGCCCGGGGCAGCGGTACGGCTACCGCGTGCACGGCCGCTGGGACCCGTGGACGGGCGCCCGCTGGAACCCGGCCAAGCTGCTCCTCGATCCCTACGCGCGCGCGGTGGACGGCGACTTCACGCTGCCCGCCGAGGTGTACGGGCACGCCCGCGACTGGCCCCAGCAGCATGTGGCGGACACCGTGCGCGACGACAGGGACTCGGCGCCGTACGTCCCCAAGGGCGTGGTCGTGCACGACGACGCGCCGGACGACGAGTGGGCCGACGACCGGCGCCCGAAGACGCCGTGGGCGGACTCGGTCATCTACGAACTGCATGTGCGCGGCTTCACCGAGCTGCACCCGGGGGTGCCCGAGGAGCTGCGCGGCACCTACGCGGGCCTCGCGCACCCGGCGGCGCTCGAGCACCTCGTACGCCTGGGAGTGACGGCGGTCGAGCTGCTCCCGGTGCACCAGTTCGCGCACGAGGACCATCTGCTGCGGCGGGGGCTCAGGAACTACTGGGGGTACAACTCGATCGGCTACTTCGCGCCGCACGCCGCGTACGCGGCGTCGGGCACGCGCGGCCAGCAGGTCGGGGAGTTCAAGCGGATGGTGCGGGCGCTGCACGCGGCCGGGATCGAGGTGATCCTCGACGTGGTCTACAACCACACGGCGGAGGCGGGCGAGCTGGGTCCGATGCTGTCGCTGAAGGGCATCGACAACCGCGGCTACTACCGGCTCCAGGCGGACGCGCGGCGGTACGCGGACTACACCGGCTGCGGAAACACCCTCCAGGTCGTGCAGCCGCACGTGCTCCGGCTCATCACGGACTCGCTGCGGTACTGGGTGAGCGAGATGGGCGTGGACGGCTTCCGCTTCGATCTCGCGGCGGCCCTCGCCCGCTCCTTCCACGACGTCGACATGCTCTCGCCGTTCCTCGCGGTGATCGCCCAGGACCCGGTCCTGCGCCGCGTGAAGCTGATCGCCGAGCCGTGGGACGTGGGCTCGGGCGGCTATCAGGTGGGCGCGTTCCCGCCGCTGTGGACGGAGTGGAACGACCGCTACCGGGGCGCGGTGCGGGACTTCTGGCGGGGCGCGCTGCCGGACGTACGGGATCTGGGGTACCGCCTCTCGGGCTCCAGCGACCTGTACGCGTGGGGCGGGCGCAGGCCGTACGCCTCGGTGAACTTCGTGACCGCGCACGACGGGTTCACCCTGCGGGACCTCGTGACGTACGAGCGCAAGCACAACGAGGCCAACGGCGAGGGCAACAGGGACGGTTCGGACGACAACCGCGCCTGGAACTGCGGCACCGAGGGCGAGACCGACGACGCGGCCATCGCGGCGCTGCGGCGGCGCCAGCTGCGCAACCTCATGACGACGCTGCTGCTCTCCACCGGGGTGCCGATGCTCGTCGCGGGCGACGAGATGGGGCGCACCCAGGGCGGCTCCAACAACGCCTACTGCCAGGACAACGCGATCAGCTGGGTCGACTGGGGTCTCCTCGACGATCCCGGCTGGCGCGAGCTGTGCGCGCTGACGGCGCGCCTGATCGGGCTGCGGCACCGGCATCCGGTGCTGCGCCGCCGCGCGTTCTTCTCCGGGCGCGCGCACTCGGCGGACGGGCTGCGGGACCTGGCGTGGTTCACCGCGCGGGGCACGGAGATGACGGAGGCCGACTGGTTCGCGCCCGCCGCGACGCTGGGGATGTACCTGTCGGGACGCGACATACCCGGCAGGGACGCCCGGGGCGCGCAGGTCGTCGACGACAGCTTCCTCGCGGTGCTGCACGCCGGGGCGGACCCGGTGGACTTCGTGCTGCCCGAGCCGCCGTGGGCCGACTCCTACGAGGTCGTCGTCGACACGGCGGCGGAGGGGCAGGAGACGCCGCCGGGGACCGTGTACGAGGCGGGCGCCACGGTGGCGGTGGGGGGACGGACGGTGCTGCTGATGCGGGTCCGGCACGGGTGACGGGGAGCTGACGGGGAGCTGACGGGGAGGTCGACCCCGACCTGCGCGGATTGGTCCAGACCGGAGTATTGCCGACCCACCCCGCGCGGTCCAAGCTCGGGCCATGGACCTGGAGTTGCGGCACCTGAAGACGATCCGGGCGATCGCCGACGCGGGCAGCCTGACCAAGGCCGCCACCGCGCTCGGGCTCGCGCAGCCCGCGCTGAGCGCCCAGCTCAAGCGCATCGAGCGGGCCCTTGGCGGTGAACTCTTCGAGCGGGGGCGGCACGGGGTGCGGGCCACCGCGCTGGGGGAGTTCGTGCTCGCGCGGGCCCGCGTCGTGCTGCCCGCGGTGAGCGGGCTGCGGGAGGAGGCGCGGCGGTTCGCCCAGGCGTGGGAGGGCGGCGCCGGATTCCGGCTCGGCGGCATCCACGGCCCGCTGCTCGGCGCCCTGGTGGACCGGCTCGCCGCCGCACACCCGGCGGCCCGGGTGACCACGCACACCTCCTGGTCGGAGCGGGACATCGCGGCCCGCACGGCCGCGGGCACCCTGGACTTCGCGCTGGTCGGCACGTGCGGGGCGAGCGCGCCGCCGGAGAGCGGGCTGCTGGTCTGGCGGGAGGTGGGCCGCGACCCCGTCTTCGTCATGCTGCCGACCGGCCATCCGCTCGCGGGCCACCAGGAGATCGACCTCGGGCTGCTCGCCGGGGAGGCGTGGACGGACGTGCCGGGCGACGGCTGCTTCGCGGACTGCTTCTCCGCCGCGTGCGCCCGCGCCGGGTTCACCCCCACCCGCGTGTACGAGACGGACGTCGCGTCCTGCGTCCATCTGGTGCAGGTGGGACGGGCGGTGGGGCTCTGCCGGGCGACGTTCCCGCCGACGCCCGGCCTGGTGACCCGGCCGCTCGCCGGGACCCCGCTGTACTGGCGGCACCTGCTCGGCTGGCATCCGGCGGCCCCCGCCCACGACACGGCGGCGGCGGTGTTCGCCCAGGCCCGCGCGGCCCACGCGGAGGCCGCCGCCCGCAGCGAGAGCTACACGGCGTGGCTCGCGGCTCCCTCGCCGCAGCGGCCGTGAGGGCCCCGGGGGGCGTTGCATAACACCGGGGGCGGGGGTCGACTGACAGCTTCTGCCGAGCTGTTGAGGCTTCTACGTTGTGGGCGATTCCCCGCTCGCTCCGCGTACTTCGAGGAGACCTCGTATGCTCCCCACCCACCCCAGACGTGCCGCGGCGGCCTGTGCCGCCCTCGCCGCGGCCGGTGCGCTCGTGCTCGCCGGGGCGCCCGGCAGCGCGTCCGCGCAGGCCGACCCCGCCGCAGGCCCTTCCCCGGCCGTGAGCGCCGCGGTCGACGCGACCTCTCCCCAGGTCCTCTCGGCCATGCGGCGCGACCTCGGCCTCACGTCGGCGCAGGCCAAGGCCCGTCTGGTCAACGAGGCCGAGGCCGGCGCCGACGCGGGAGCGCTGCGCGCCGCGCTCGGCGGTGACTTCGCGGGCGCCTGGGTGCGGGGCGCGACCTCGCGCACGCTGACCGTGGCCACCACGGACTCCGCCGACGTCCCCGTGATCGAGGCCAGGGGCGCCCGCGCCCTGGTGGTGCCGCACTCCCTCGGCGACCTCGACGCCGCGAAGGCCCGCCTCGACCGCGCGGCGAAGCGCCTGGACACCCGCGACGCCCCGGTCTGGTACGTCGACGTGCGCTCCAACGCCGTGGTGATACGCGCCGTCAGGGCGTCCGCCGCCGAGTCCCTGACGTCGGCCGCGGGCGTCGGGTCCGCTCTCGTGCGCGTCGAGCGTGCCACCGCCCGGCCGAAGCCCTTGTACGACCTGGTGGGCGGCGAGGCGTACTACATGGGCGGGCGCTGCTCGATCGGCTTCCCCGTCACCAAGGGCACTCAGCAGGGCTTCGCCACGGCGGGCCACTGCGGGCGCGCGGGCACCGCGACCAGCGGCTACAACCAGGTGGCCCAGGGCTCGTTCCAAGCGTCCATCTTCCCCGGCAAGGACATGGCCTGGGTCGCCACCAACTCCCAGTGGACCGCCACCCCGTACGTGAAGGGCCAGGGCGGCGCGCGGGTCGGCGTCGGGGGCTCCACACAGTCCCCGGTGGGTGCGTCGATCTGCCGCTCGGGCTCCACTACGGGGTGGCACTGCGGGACCGTCTCGCAGCACAACACCAGCGTGACGTACCCCGAGGGCACCATCAGCGGCGTCACGCGGACCACGGTCTGCGCGGAGCCCGGCGACTCCGGCGGCTCCTACATCTCCGGGAGCCAGGCGCAGGGCGTCACCTCGGGCGGCTCCGGTGACTGCCGCAGCGGCGGCGAGACCTTCCACCAGCCGATCAACCCGCTGCTCCAGCAGTTCGGTCTGACACTGAAGACCACGGGGGGCGGCGAGGACCCCGGCCCCGGGGAGCCGGAGCCGGGCGGCACCTGGGCAGCGGGCAAGGTGTACGCGGCGGGTGACAGCGTCACCTACGGCGGCGCCACCTTCCGCTGCCTCCAGGGGCACCAGGCCCAGCCGGGCTGGGAACCGCCGAACACCCCCGCGCTGTGGCAGCGGGCGTAGCACCCGCGGGTCAGCCCAGGATGCCCCTGCTGTAGGCCGTCGCCACCGCCGCCGCGCGGTCCTTCACCGACAGCTTGCCGTAGATATGAGTGAGGTGGGTCTTGACCGTGGCCTCGCTGATGAAGAGTTCCGCGGCGATCCCACGGTTCGACGTGCCTCTGGCGACGAGCGCGAGCACTTCCCTCTCCCGGGAGCTCAGCGGCTCGTTGCCGGGGGCGCGCACGCGTGAGACGAGGCGGGAGGCGACGGCGGGCGACAGGACCGTGCGCCCCTCGGCCGCCGCGCGCACCGCGGTGAACAGCTCCTCGCGCGGGGCGTCCTTGAGCAGATAGCCCGTCGCGCCCGCCTCGATCGCGGGCAGCGTGTCGGAGTCCGTGTCATAGGTGGTGAGGACCAGGACGCGGGAGCGGGCCCCGCGCCGGGTGAGCTCGGCGATCGCGTCGACACCGCCGCCGCCCGGCATCCGCAGGTCCATCAGGACGACGTCCGGGTCGAGTCCCGCGGCGAGCGCCACCGCCTCCACCCCGTTGGAGGCCTCGCCGAGCACCTCGAAGCCGGGCGCGGAACGGAACATGCCGCGCAGCCCGTCACGGACCACGGGGTGGTCGTCGACGACGATGAGGGTGATCACTTCAGTGCTCATGGCGCACCAACGGTACGCGGGCCGAGACCGCGGTGCCGCCGCCCGGCTCCGACTCCACGGTGAGGGAGCCCGCGATGCGCTCGGCGCGGGCCCGCATGCCGTCGCGGCCGAAGCCGCCGGAGCCGGTGCGCGGGGCGGTGGCGAGCGGGTCGAAACCGCGGCCGTCGTCGCGTACGTCCAGGGTGACCTCGTCGCCCATGAAGGACAGGGTGACGCCGAGACGGGTGGCGTCCGCGTGCCGGGCGGCGTTGGACAGGGCCTCCTGGACGATCCGCAGGAGGGTGGCCTCGATCTCGTCGTGGAGGTGCTCGGCGGTGCCGGTGACGGTGCAGCCCGCGCGGACCCCGGTGCGCTCCGCCCACGCGGCGACCGTCTTCTTCAGCGCCTCGGGCAGGTGGTCGTGGGCCAGCGGGGCGGGCGAGAGGTTGTGCACGGAGCGGCGGGCCTCGCCGAGGCTGTGCCGGGCGAGGTCGGCGGCGCGGTCCAGGTGCTCGCGGGCCAGCTCGCCGTGCCCGGTGTCCTGGGCGCCCGCGACGACCTGGAGCTGGGCGATGATGCCGGTCAGGCCCTGCGCGATGGTGTCGTGGATCTCGGCGGCGAGCCTGCGCCGTTCGTCGGCGACGCCCGCCTCACGGGCCTGGACGAGGAGCTGGGCGTGCAGGGCGGCGTTCTCGTCCAGGGCTTGTTGCAGGGCCGCGTTGGTGTTCTCCAGCTCGGTGATGGTCGCGGCCTGGACGCGGGAGCGCTCGTCCTCCTGCTCCGCGAGGTGGGCGAAGACGATGAGCAGCGCCACGTTCACGGCGAGCAGCCCGCCGAAGACGACCCAGCCGAGGCCGCCGTCCGGCGGCAGCCCGCCGGACTGGGAGCCCGCCATGATGACGGCGGTGGCGAACAGGCCGGTCCGCACCAGGCGCGGCGGCAGCAGCCGCTCGGTGCCGAAGTAGCCGACGACGGCGTAGAACGCGAAGAAGGGGTTGAGCCAGGTCACGACGAAGGCGATCGCCCAGCGCACGGCGTAGTACGCGGTCGAGGCGGGTGAGGGGCCGGGGCGGGTCCTGGCCAGCGCGCCCCAGCAGAGCTGGAGCGCGACGGCCGCGGTGATCAGGGTCCCGGCCACGTACCAGTCGGCCCGGTCCATGCCCACGACGCCGCTCGTGGCGGCCGACATCACGACGCCGAAGCCGAGCAGGACGTAGGGGCCCCACTGGTGGAACTGGCCCCAGCGCTGTTCGATCGTCCTCGCGGCGTCCGCCGTCTCCTCGCTCACCGGCCCAGTGTCCTCGACGGGGCACCGCGCGGGCGCGGGCGTCACTCCCACCGGAACCAGCGGGCCGCCCCGGCCGAGAGGGCCACCGTCCACAGCGCGAGGACGCCCAGGTGGACCCAGCCGGGCCAGTCCCCGGCGGCGGCCTCGGCCAGTGCCTGGGAGGCGGCGCCGAGCGGGGTGACCTCCACGGCGCGGGCCAGCGCGTCCGGCATCGCCTGCACCGGCAGCCAGACGCCCGCGCTGAACATCATCGGGAAGAAGACGGCGGAGCCGATCGCGGTCGCCGCCTTGGTGGTGCGCGCCAGCGCCGAGACGAGGGCGCCGAGGGCGAGCCCGCACAGGACGGCGAGGACGAGCGCGAGCGCGTACCCGAAGAACTGGCGCGGCAGCGTCACGTCGAAGGCGAGGCGCCCCACGGCAAGGGAGAGCAGCGCCGAGAGGAGCGCGGCGCCCCCGTGGATGCCCATCTGCGCGCCGAGCACGGCGGCGGGGCGGACCGGTGTCGTGGACATCCGGCGCAGGATGCCGCGCTCGCGGTAGCCGGTGATGAGCGGCGGCATGGCCTGGAGGCTCGCCATGATCAGGGCGAGCAGCACGGTGACGGGCACATACGCGTCGACCATGCGGATGCCGCCGAGCGAGTCGTCGGGCTCGCGGAAGGAGGGGATGGAACCGAGGATCGCCAGGAGGACCGTGGGGAAGGCCATGATCCAGAAGAGGGCGCCGGGCTCGCGGCGGAAGAGCCGGAGCTCCGACCTGAGGACGGCGGAGGACGCCCCGCTTCCCGGGGCGGCGTGCGGTGCGGCGGCGGTGGTCATGCCGGTGCTCCCGTGAGGTCGAGGAAGGCGTCGTCCAGCGTGGCGTCGGCGACCCGGAGCTGGTGTGCGGTGATGTTCCGCCGGGCGAGCAGCGTGATCGCGGCGTCGACGGTCCGGTCGGTGCCGTGCAGGGTGTAGCGGCCGTCGCGGTGCTCGACGGAGGTGACGGCGGGCAGCGCCGCGAGGGCGTGCTCGTCGAGCGGCGCGGACGGCGTGAAGGACATGACGGTGGAGCTCGCGGCCCGGCTGATCAGGCCCGCCGGGGAGTCGAGGGCGGCGACGAGGCCCTTGTCGATGACGGCGACGCGGTCGCAGAGGCGCTGGGCCTCCTCCATGAAGTGGGTGACGAGCAGGACGGTGACGCCGCTGTCGCGCACGTCCTCGATGAGCTGCCAGGTGTCGCGGCGGGCGCGCGGGTCGAGCCCGGTGGTCAGCTCGTCGAGGACGACGACCCTGGGGTTCCCGATCAGCGAGAGCGCGATGAACAGGCGCTGCTTCTGGCCACCGGAGAGCTTGCCGAAGCGGCTGCCGAGCTTGTCGGTGAGGCGCAGCCGCTCGGCGAGGGGCCGCCAGTCGGCCGGGCCGGGATAGAACGCGGCGTACAGTTCGAGCGCCTCGCGCACGGTCAGCTTCGGCTGGAGCTCGCTCTCCTGGAGCTGCGCGCCGAGGATACGGGTGAGGCGTCCGTGATCGGCGACGGGATCGAGGCCCGCCACGCGCACCGATCCGGCGTCGGGGACGCGCAGCCCCTCGACGCATTCGACGGTGGTGGTCTTGCCCGCGCCGTTCGGCCCGAGGATGCCGAAGATCTCCCCCTCCTCGACCCCGAAGGAGACACCGCCGACGACGGTGCGACCGCCGTAGGCCTTCCTGAGTCCGTGTACTTCGATGAGCGGCATGGACCGAGAATCGCCGGTCGGCGGGGTGCCGGGCATCGCCCATCACGCTCGGAGCGGCATCAGCCGATCGGTTGATGCGGGGGTACGACCGCGGGGAGCGGCCCTTCGCGGGGCCCGGCGCGGACCCCGGTCGCGGGTCTCGCGCGGGAGCTCCGACGGGGCGAAACTCGGTGGGCTCCGTCAGTCGTCATCCGTAGGCTCGGTGCTGATGCCGAAAAAAGATGCCCCCACCAAGGATCGGTCCACCGTCCGGACGCTGCTGCGGCTGTGGCCGTATGTGCGGCCCGTCCGGACCCGCCTGGCCACCGCCGCCGTCGTGGCCGTCGTCGCCTCCTGTACGGGGCTGGTCTTCCCCCTCGTACTGAAGTGGATGGTGGACGGTCCGGTGGCCGACAGGGACGGGGCGGGGGTGTGGCTCGGGGCGCTGTTCCTGCTGTTGCTCGGCGTGGCGGAGGCGCTCCTGTTCGGGCTGCGGCGGTGGCTCGTCGCCCGGCCGCTGGCGAGCGTGGAGGCGGCGATGCGGGCGGACCTCTTCCGCCGTCTCCAGCGGCTCCCGGTCGCCTTCCACGACCGGTGGGCGTCCGGGCAGCTCCTCTCGCGCGGCACCACCGACCTGATGCTGCTGCGGATGTTCCTCGCGTTCCCGCTGACCTTCCTGCTGGTCAACGGGGTGACGATCCTGGTCGGCATGATCATCCTGCTGGGCCAGGACTTCACGCTCGGGCTGGTCCTGCTCGCGCCCGTGGTGCCGATGGTGATCGCCTGCGCGTACTGGGAGGGGCGGTACGCGACCGTGGCGCGGCAGGCTCAGGACCAGGTCGGCGACCTGACGACGGTCGTCGAGGAGAGCGTGCTCGGCATCCGCATCATCAAGGGCTTCGGCCGCCACCGCAGCCAGGCGCGGGCGTTCCGCGAGCTGTCCCGCACCCTGCGCGGCACGGAGCTGGCCAAGGCCCGCATCCTCGCGGCCATCTACGCGGTGATCATGGCGCTGCCCGAGGCGGCCATCGGCGCGGCGCTCGTGCTCGGCACGGTGCGGGTCGCCGACGGCGAGCTCTCCGCGGGCACGCTGGTCGCCTTCCTGTCGACGGCGCTCGCGCTGCGCTGGCCGGTGGAGTCGATCGGCTTCCTGCTGGCGATGAGCCAGGAGTCCGCGACGGCCACGGAGCGGTACTTCGAGGTGATGGACGCGGAGCCCGAGAAGGACACCGCGACCGCCGCCACCTCCCCCAACGCCGGTGCCCCGGACGAGGGCGGACTGCGCTTCGACGGCGTGGAGTTCCGGTACCCCGACGCGCCGCCGGACGCCTCCCCCGTCCTCGACCGCGTCGACCTGCACATCCGTCCCGGCGAGACCATGGCCCTCGTCGGCGCCACCGGCAGCGGCAAGACCACCCTCACCGCCCTGGTGCCCCGCCTGCACGAGGCGACCGGCGGCCGCATCACCCTGGACGGCGAGGACATCGCCGCGATGGACCGCGAACGGCTGCGCACCCTGGTGGCCGTCGCCTTCGAGGAGCCGACGCTGTTCTCCGCGTCGGTCGGCGAGAACGTCCTGATGGGCGCGGCGGAGAGCGCGGACGACGCCGATCTGGCCCGCGCCCTCGACATCGCGCAGGCCGACTTCGCGCACGCCCTGCCGCAGGGCACCGCCACCCAGGTCGGCGAGCAGGGCCTGAGCCTGTCCGGCGGACAGCGCCAGCGTCTCGCCCTGGCCCGCGCGGTGGTGGGCCGCCCCCGCTTCCTGGTCCTCGACGACCCGCTCTCCGCGCTCGACGTGCACACCGAGGCGTTGGTGGAGGCCGCGCTGCGGCGGGTCCTCGCGGACACGACCGCGCTGATCGTCGCCCACCGCCCCTCCACCGTGCTGCTCGCCGACCGCGTGGCGCTGCTCTCCGGCGGCCGCGTCACCGCCGTCGGCACCCACCAGGAACTGCTGCGGGACAACGCGGAGTACGCCTGGCTGATGTCCGGCGCCGACACCCCCCACGCCGCCGAGGAGGCTGCCCGATGACCTCGACGACCCCCGTACGGGAGAAGCCCGCCGAGCCCGGGGAACCTGAGCCGCCCGGGGAACCGGACGGCCACCAGGACCCCTTCGACAAGGACGACCTGCCCACGCCGCCGGGCGCCACCCGCGCTCTGCTGCGCTCGCTGCTCTCGCCCCTGCGCGGCCGGGTCGTCCTGGCCGCCGTGCTGCTCCTCCTCCAGCAGGCGGTCGCGCAGGCGGGGCCGCTGCTCGTCGCGTACGCCATCGACAGCGGTGTGCCCGCCGTACGGCGGGACGACTACGGCCCGCTGATCGCGATCGCCGTCGGCCATCTGCTCTGTGCCGCCGCGTCGGGCGCCCTCCAGTACGGCTTCATCGTCGCCTCCGCCCGCGTCAACCAGGACGTCCTGCTCGACCTGCGCGGGCGCATCTTCCGGCACGCGCAGGCGCTGAGCGTCGACTTCCACGAGCGGTACACCTCGGGCCGGCTGATCTCGCGCTCCACCACCGATGTGGAGTCCCTGCGCGAACTGCTCAGCGAGGGCCTCCAGGAGCTCCTCACCGTCCTGCTCTCCTTCGTCTACATCTCGGCGATGCTGCTCTGGCTCGACCTGTCGCTCGGCGCGGTGGCGGTGGCGTCGTTCGTGCCGCTCTACGGGCTCGTACGGCTCTACCAGCGGCGCGCGGGGGCGCTGTTCCGCAGCCGCTCGACCGCGATCGCCGCCGTCATCGTGAAGTTCGCCGAGACGATGAACGGCATCCGGCCGGTGCGGGCCTTCCGCAGGGAGCGCGCCAACGACGAGCGGTTCGCCGAGCTGAACCACCGGCACGAGCGGACCAACGGCGACGCGATGCTGGAGATGGCGCGCTATGTGGTCGGCTCGCGGCTCGTCGCCAACGTCGCCGTGGCCGGGATCGTCCTGTGGGGCGCGCACCGCGTCGCGGACGGCGGACTCGCCCTCGGTGTGCTCGCCGCCGCCGTGCTCTATCTGCGGCGCCTGTACGACCCGATCGACCGGCTCGGCATGTTCCTCAACTCCTACCAGTCGGCGGCGGCCTCCCTGGAGAAGATCGCGGGGCTGCTCGCCCAGGTCCCCGCCGTGCCCGAGCCCGACGCCGCCGCCGCGCGGGCGCTGCCCGCCCTGGAGTCCGCGCACCCCGGCCGCGAGGTCCGCTTCGACGGCGTGCGGTTCGCCTACCGCACCGGCGGCGAGGTCCTGCCCCGCTTCGACCTGACGCTGCCCGCCGGGCAGACCGTCGCCGTGGTCGGCTCGACCGGCGCGGGCAAGTCCACGCTGGCCAAGCTGCTCGCCCGCTTCTACGACCCGACGGACGGCGGCGTCCTCCTGGACGGCGTCGACCTGCGCGAGCTCGCGGGCGCCGAGCTGCGGCGCGGGGTGGTCATGGTGACGCAGGAGGCGTTCCTGTTCTCCGGCACCGTCGCCGAGAACATCGCGATCGGCCGCCCCGACGCCACCCGCGAGGACGTCGAGCGGGCCGCGAAGGCCATCGGCGCCCATGACTTCATCGTCTCGCTGCCCGACGGCTACCACACCGACGTACGCAAGAGGGGTGGCCGCATCTCCGCCGGTCAGCGCCAGTTGGTGGCCTTCGCGCGGGCGCTGCTCGCCGACCCCGCGGTGCTGATCCTCGACGAGGCGACCAGCTCCCTCGACATCCCGGGCGAGCGGGCGGTGCAGCGCGCGATGGACACGGTGCTGCGGGGCCGTACGGCCGTGGTGATCGCCCACCGGCTCTCCACGGTGGAGATCGCCGACCGGGTGCTCGTGATGGAGCACGGCCGGATCGTGGAGGACGGAACCCCGGCCGAACTGATCGCGGGCGAGGGGTCCTTCGCGGGACTGCACCGGGCATGGCGAGAGAGCGTGGTGGGCTGAGGACCGGGTTGCGGGCGGACTCCTCCGGTTGTTCTACGGGCGGGGCTCCGGGTCGGCTCCTCCGGTGTGCGGGGGACGGGGTTCGGGTTCGGC
>NZ_JASKYR010000176.1:0-12729 GCF_041028215.1 Streptomyces flavofungini | reverse complement strand
CCCACCCCGCGATCCTGGTGGCCGGCGCCGACCCCCGGTCGCCCTCGGGCACGACGGGCCCGCCGACCACGGTCCTCGCCGAGGCCCTGAACGGGCTCGGCTTCACCGCCACCGCCCTGTCGACGGGCACCTCGCCGGACGAGGAGACGGTCCAGAGGGCGGTGGCCGCCGCGCGGGGCGTGGCCGCCGTCGTGGTGGCGACGTACAACGTCGCGACGCACACGGCCACCGCACGGGACAACACCCAGGCCGCCAACAGCGCCCTGTCGGCGGCGCGGGACGAACCCGCGGCCGTACGGACCGCTCAGGCCGCGCGGTTCGCGGCGATGCCCGGCGGCGGAGCGGCGGCGCGGGACCGCCAGGCCGACCTGGTGGCCGCGCTCAGGGCCACCGGCGTGCCGGTCGTCGCCCTCGCGATCCGCAACCCCTACGACGTGGCCCAGCTCCCCGAGGTCGACGCGGCCCTGGCCTCGTACTGCTGGACCGGTGCCGCACTGCGCGCCGCCGCCCGGGTGATCGCGGGCCACGCGGTACCCGGCGGGCGGCTGCCGGTGCCGGTGCGGCGGGCGGACGACCCGGCGCAGGTGCTGTACCCGGTCGGCCACGGGCTGACGTACTGACGTGTACGCCGGTCCGCCGGGGCCGCACCGCCGATCGCCGCAATGCCCCCCGCACGCCTGGCGTGCTCCCGCTCACGCGGGCCACGCTGGTGCGCACATATCGGGGGGAACGCCATGCCTGCCTGTCACGCCGGGCCGCGCGCGGCCGCGGGGACGCTCCGCGCGCTGCTGCTCGCGCTCGTGGCGGCGGCGGTCCTGAGCGGCTGCCGGAGCGGGGGCGGCCCGGACGGCCACCCGCCGGTGACGTCGGGCCCCTCCGGTTTCGGCGAGGTCTTCCTCGCCGAGGACGAGTGCAGTTCGCGGGGGCGCGCCGCGTTCACGGAGGTGCCGTGCACCAGTGAGCGCGCGGCGGCCCGGGTACTCGCGCGGCACGGGGGCCGGGCGCGGCAGGGCCCGATGTGCCCCGCGCGCACCGACTTCGTGCTGCACATCAGCGAGAGCGGGGCTTCGGCGGACGAGGACGGTGACGGGGTGGTCCCCCGGGGCTACGCCTGTATGCGGAACCTCGAACCGCCGCACCCCGGTGACCCCGGGGGCGGCGGCGGGCCCCGCACCGTCGTCGGCGACTGCGTGTACGAAGCGGGCCCGGGCCGGGTCAGGGAGACGGCCTGCGACGGGAGCGGCAGGCGCTCCCCCGAGTACCGGGTGACCTCGGCGACCGGGAGCCGGGCCCGGTGCGGGCCCGCGACCGAGCTCTACGTGGAGCTGGGCGGGGCCCGTCCCGTCGGCTGCGCCGAACGGCTCTGAGGCTACGGACGCAGCGTCAGTTCCTTCTTCACGTCCTTGCGGTCGAGCTTCGGGTCGTACGTGGCCAGCGGCTCGGCCGTCGCCGTGGACACGCCCGCCCAGGCCTTGATGCGCTGCGTGGCCTTCGCCGCCTCGTCCGGGGCGAGCTGGGAGACCGTCGCCCCGTGGTTCGCCTTCGGGGCGGTGAAGACGTACGAGTCGTGCTTGGCGCCGCGCGCGGGGCGGAACTGCTCGGCGCCGTAGGGGTCGTACTCCCCGTACACGTACATCATCCGGTGCGCGTGGTGCCGCACCCAGCGGTCGACGTCGTGCATCGCGCCGGGACGGAACTTCATCGGGATCTCGCGGGGCACGAAGTTCCGCGGCGGCTGGTAGCCGTAGCGGCTCAGCTTGCCGAGCCAGGGCTGGCTGATGGTGGGCGAGCCCAGTTCCGTGCCCGCCTGGTAGTAGTACGGGGTGTACGGCTCAAGGCCCTGGTCGGTGTAGGAGGACCAGCCGCCCACGGCGTCGACGTAGTCGAAGAGTGCCTGGTCGGTGATGGTGGCGGCGTCCGGGATGCGGTCGCAGGCGGTGGCGGCGGGCTGGTACTGCCAGAAGCCCCACGTCAGGTCGAGGACGACGGCCTCGAAGGCCTTGTCCAGGGTGCCGACGGTCTTGAAGGTGTAGTTCTCGGCGGCGGCGTAGGCGGCGAGCTTGTGCGAAAGCGGCTTCCTGCGCACCAGGGCCTCGCGCTGCACGGCCTGGATCTTCGCGCGGCACTCCTTGGTCCCGACGGTGGCGAGGAACTCGTCGTAGGCCGAGTCCTCCTTGTCGACGACGTCGTTGGGCGCCACATAGGAGACGATGCCCGCCATGTCGCGGGGGTAGAAGCGCTCGTAGTACGTCGCCGTCATGCCGCCCTTGGAGACGCCCGTGGCCAGCCACTTCTTGCCGTAGATGGGCTTCAGCGCCTGGTGGATGCGGTGCTGGTCGGTGGCGGCCTGCCAGATGTCGAGCTTGGACCAGTCGGCCGGTTCGGGGCGCGAGGGCGTGAAGAAGCGGTACTCCATGGAGATCTGGTTGCCGTCGACGATCTGCGTCGGCTCACGGCGGCTGGGGTTCGTGGAGACGCTGTAGCCGCTGGTGTAGAAGACCGTCGGGCGGCTCGTGTCCTTGTGCAGAACCGTCAGGCGCTGCTTGAACGTGCCCTTGGAGGGGCGGCGGTGGTCCACCGGCTGGGTGTAGTTCAGGACGAAGAAGCGGTAGCCGGGATACGGCTTCTCCTCGATGAGGCTCATGCCGGGTATGGCGAGCAGCCTGTCTTTGATGTCCGGTTCCGCGGTGGTGGCCCGCTCCCCGGTGGTGGCCCGTTCGGCGGCGGTGGCCGCTCCGGACGTCGCTCCGGCCGCGCCCACCGTACCTATCAGCATGACGAGTGACACCAGCCATCTGAGCGCCTTGCGCATGCACCCTCCCCTGTCGACACAGCAGTGCCCCGGAACCTAACGGAGCAGCCGGGTCCGCACCAGGGGTGGTTTTCAGCAGAGGATCCAGCCCGAGCTGACGCCCCGTCCGCTGATCTTCCCCGTCACGCGCACGCACCGGTGCCCGGCGTGCACCGTCACCGGTCCCGCGCGGTGGGTGTAGCGCCCCTTGTCGCGTGCGGGGCGGCTGCCACGCGCCTGGACGCTGACGGACATGGACTTGCGGGCGCCGGGGCGCTTGGCGACGAGGACGGCGCAGACGTAGCCGCGCGTCCTGAACACGTCGACCCTGCCCTTGGCGAAGGGCAGGGTCCGCACCTTGTGCCCCGCGCAGACGCCGGAGACGGCGTGCGCCGAGCCCGCGCCGGGACCCACGAGGGCCAGCAGCAGGGAGGCGGCCAGCCCGGCGGCGCCGAGCGTCAGCCGCCGGCGTATGTGACCCCGGCCGCGACCTGTGCTCACGGTGTTCCCTCCCGCCACTGCGGTATCAACGTACTGCTCTACGGACGCAGGCCACCGCCTCCGCGGTTGCGGCCTCCCCCGGCTTTTCCCGGGCCCCGCGCCCGTCGGTCGTTCAGGCGGCCTCGACCGGCTCCCCCACGAAGGTCCGCCACAGCCGCGCGTACCGCCCGTCGAGAGCGAGCAGCTCCTCGTGCGTGCCGTCCTCGGCGACGCGCCCGTCGGCCATGACGACGACGCGGTCCGCGCGGGCGGCCGTGGTGAGCCGGTGGGCGACGACCAGGGTGGTGCGGCGGCCCGCGATGCGGTCCGTGGCCTGGTTGACCTGGGCCTCCGTGGCGAGGTCGAGCGCGGCGGTCGCCTCGTCGAGGAGCAGGATGTCGGGGTCGACGAGCTCGGCGCGGGCGAGCGCGATGAGCTGCCGCTGCCCGGCGGAGAGGTTGCGTCCGCGCTCGGTGACCTCGTGGAGGTAGCCGCCGTCCAGGGTGGCGATCATGTCGTGCGCGCCGACCGCGCGGGCCGCCGCCTCCACCTGGGCGTCGGTGGCGTCGGGCCGTCCGTAGGCGATGGCGTCGCGGACCGTGCCCGCGAAGAGGTAGGCCTCCTGCGGGACGACGCCGAGGCGGTGGCGGTAGGCGGTGAGGTCCAGGGAGCGCAGGTCGGTGCCGTCGACCGTGACGCGCCCGCTCGTCGGGTCGTAGAACCGGGCGACGAGCTTGACCAGCGTGGACTTGCCCGCGCCGGTCTCGCCGACGAAGGCGACGGTCTGCCCGGCGGGTATCCGCAGGCGCACGTCGCTGAGGGCCTCCTCCTCGCCGGTGTAGGCGAAGCGGACGTCGTCGAAGGTGATCTCGCCGCGCAGGGAGAGCACGTCGAGCGGTTCGTCGGCGGCCTTGGTGGAGGTCGGCTCCTGGAGCAGCTCCTGGATGCGGCCGAGGGAGACGGTGGCCTGCTGGTAGCCGTCGAAGACTTGGGAGAGCTGCTGCACGGGCGCGAAGAACAGGTCGATGTAGAGCAGGTACGCCACCAGCGCGCCGGTCGTCAGCGTGCCCGCCTCGACGCGGCCCGCGCCGACCACGAGGACCGCGACGACGGCGACGGACGACAGGAACTGCACGAACGGGAAGTACACCGAGATCAGCCACTGGCCGCGGATGCGGGCCTGGCGGTAGCTGTCGCTGTTCTCCGCGAACCGCCGGGCGCCGGAGCGCTCGCGCCGGAAGGCCTGCACGATGCGGAGCCCGGCCACGGACTCCTGGAGGTCGGCGTTGACGACGGAGACGCGCTCACGCGCCAGTTCGTACGCCTTCACGCTGGACCTGCGGAAGAAGTACGTACCGATGACGAGGAGCGGCAGGGTCGCGAAGACGACGAGGGCGAGCTGCACGTCGATCACGAGCAGGGCGACCATGATGCCGAAGAAGGTGACGACGGAGACGAACGCGGTGACGAGTCCGGTCTGGAGGAACGTGGAGAGCGCGTCCACGTCCGTGGTCATCCGGGTCATGATGCGCCCGGTCAGCTCCCGCTCGTAGTAGTCGAGCCCGAGCCGCTGGAGCTGCGCGAAGATCTTCAGCCGCAGCGAGTAGAGGACCCGCTCGCCGGTGCGTCCCGTCATCCGCGTCTCGCCGGTCTGCGCGGCCCACTGGACGACCACGGCGGCGAGCGCGAGCCCGGCGGCGGTCCAGACGGCGCCGAGCGCGAGCTGGGTGACGCCCTCGTCGATGCCGTGCCGGATCAGGACGGGCAGGAGCAGCCCCATGCCCGCGTCGACGGCGACCAGGAGCAAACTGAACAGCAGCGGGAGTCCGAATCCGCTGAGCAGCCTGCGCAGGCCGTAGGAGTCCTCGGGCGTGACGGCCCGCGCCTCGTCGATGCCCGGTTTGTCGGTGGCCGGGGGCAGCGCGTCGACCTGGGCGAGCAGCTCGGGCGTGGACGGCATCCCGGACAGGGCGGTGTCCTTGGGCTCGCGGTCACCGGTCCACAGGGCGGGCGTGATGCCGCGCTCGGCGTCGAACTCCGCGTCCAGCTCCGCGCGTACGGAGGTGTCCTCGGGGACGTCGGCGGGCAGGGCGTGGCCGGGCGAGACGCCGCCCAGCTCGTCGGGGTCGGTGAGCAGGCGCCGGTAGAGGGGCGAGCGCTGCTCGAGTTCCTCGTGGGTGCCGAGGTCGGCGAGGCGCCCGTCGTCCAGGACGGCGATGCGGTCGGCGAGGCCCAGGGTGGAGCGCCGGTGGGCGATGAGGAGGGTGGTGCGTCCGGCCATGACGCCGCGCAGGGCCTCGTGGATCTCGTGCTCGACGCGGGCGTCGACGGCGGACGTGGCGTCGTCGAGGACGAGGAGGCGGGGGTCGGTGAGGATGGCGCGGGCGAGCGCGATGCGCTGGCGCTGGCCGCCGGAGAGGGTGAGGCCCTGCTCGCCGACCTTGGTGTCGTAGCCCTCGGGCAGCTCGGAGATGAACCGGTCGGCCTGGGCGGCGCGGGCCGCGGCCTCGATCTGCTCGCGGGTGGCCTCGGGGCGGCCGTAGGCGATGTTGGCGCCGACGGTGTCGGAGAAGAGGAAGGAGTCCTCGGGCACGAGGCCGATGGCGGAGCGCAGCGAGCCGAGGGTCAGCGCGCGCACGTCGTGGCCGCCGATGAGGACGGCGCCGTGCGTCACGTCGTAGAAGCGCGGCAGGAGCAGCGAGACGGTCGACTTGCCGCTGCCGGAGGAGCCGACGACGGCGAGCGTCTCGCCGGGGGCTATCTGGAAGGAGAGGCCGTCGAGGACGGGACGGTCGTCTTCGTACGCGAACCGGACATCGTCGAACTCCACCGTCGCCGGGGCGTCGGCGGGCAGCTCCTTGGTGCCGTCCGACATGCTCGGCTCGGTGTCGATGAGTTCCAGGACGCGCTCGACACCCGCGCGGGCCTGCTGGCCGACGGTGAGGACCATGGCGAGCATCCGCACGGGTCCGACGAGCTGCGCGAGGTAGGTGGAGAAGGCGACGAACGTGCCGAGCGTGATCTCGCCGCGCACGGCGAGCCAGCCGCCGAGGGCCAGCATCGCGACCTGCCCGAGCATGGGCACGGCCTGGAGGGCGGGGGTGTACTTGCTGTTCAGCCGGATGGTGCGGAGCCGTCCCGCGAAGAGCCTGCGCCCCACCTCCCTGAGCTTCCCGGTCTCCTGCTCCTCCTGGCCGAAGCCCTTCACCACGCGTACGCCGCTGACGGCGCCGTCGACCACTCCGGCGACGGCGGCGGCCTGGGCCTGCGCGTACCAGGTGGCGGGGTGCAGGCGGGAGCGGGAGCGGCGGGCGATGACCCAGAGGGCGGGCGCGACGGCGAGGGCGACGAGGGTCAGCGGCAGGGAGAGCCACGCCATGATCACGAGGGAGATCACGAAGAGCAGGATGTTGCCGATGGTCATCGGCAGCATGAAGAGCAGGCCCTGGATGAGCTGGAGGTCGCTGGTGGCGCGGCCGACGACCTGACCGGTGGACAGCTCGTCCTGCCGCCGCCCGTCCAGCCGCGTGATCGTCCCGTACATCTCGGTGCGCAGGTCGTGCTGGACGTCGAGGGCGAGCCGCCCGCCGTAGTAGCGGCGGATGTAGGTGGCTATGTAGACGAGGACGGCGGCGCCGATCAGCGCGCCCGCCCAGGGGCCCATGGACCTGCCGCCGCCCTGGCCGTCCTGCCCGATGACGTCGTCGATGATCACCTTGGTGATCAGCGGTACGAGGGCCATGACGCCCATGCCGACGAGCGAGGAGCCGAGCGCGAGCACGACGTCCTTCGGATACCGCCACGCGTACCCGGTGAGCCTCCTGGCCCAGCCGGCTTCCCGCGGCTCCGGTCCGCCCCTTTGCTCCGCCACCGTTATGCCTCCCGCCGTCCTGACCTGCCGAGAGGCCCAACGCGGCGGGACGGCGATTTCATCCCGCCGCAACAAAACGGGAGCTCTCAGCTGCCGGGAACCGCCACGGAGGCCTCACGCGGCGTGATGGTCGGCGCGTAGCGCCCGGCGGCGGGGGCGGCGGGCGCCAGGTCCCTGTGGACGGCCCTGGCGACGCCCTGGATGGTAGCGACCCCGTAGTTCATGGTGCTGTCGCCGTGGGTGAGGACGGACAGGGTGTAGTCGTGGCCGCCGCCCTTGAACGCTCCGATGCTGTGCACCCGCCAGCCGTGGGCCGACCGCTGGAGCCAGCCGTTCTTGACGTGGACCGAGACGCCGGAGGGCGCGCCCGCGGGGGTGCCCCAGCGCTGCGAGGGGATCACCTTGCCCGTCAGTTCCAGGAGGTAGGCGCGGGAGGCGTCGGTCAGGACGGTGTTCCTGCCGGTGATCAGGGCGAGGAGCCGCTGCTCGTCGGTGGCGTTGATCCGGGTGAGGCCCCAGTAGCCGCCGGACCCGGGCACGGTCCTCGTCATCCCGGCCGCCCGGAGGAAGCCCTTGACCCTGGCCGCGCCGAGCTGGCGCCAGAGCGTGCTGGTCACCGCGTTGTCCGACTTGGTGATCATGGAGGTCGCGAGGGTCTTCTCGCGGGACGACAGTGCGCGGCCGGTCTTCTGCGCGTCCCACAGAAGGGTGGCGAGGACGGTCGCCTTGACGACGCTGGCCGAGTCGAACGAGGTGGTCGCGCGCAGGGTGCAGGTGGTGCCCGTGGCGCGGTCGTGCAGGCCGACCGCGACGGTGCCCCTGCGGTTCCTCAGCGCCTCGGTGATGTCCTTGGTGAGCTTGGCGGCCAGACCCGCCCGCGCCGAGGTGCAGGTCACCCGCGGTACCGCGGCGGCCGCCGCGGGCGCGGTGGCCGCGAGCGGCACGAGCGCCCCGGCGGCGAGGCCCGCCGAGAGCACGCGGGCACGCCGGGACATCCCGGATATCGGGTGAGCCATACGGTCTTTCCATCCCCTTGGGTCCGTACAGGACCCTGGAGGTCCGTACAAGCGCCCCTGATGCGCTCACCCTCTTGTATCACCGGTACCGGCGAAGGCTGCATGCGCTAGCTCACACGCCCTTTCACGCCCCGGCCGGGCCGCTGCCTTCGAGATGCGTGGGTGCGAACATCCGCAGCAGTGCCGGAAGCACCACCACCGAAGGGCCCGGCTCGGCGAGGGCCTTCGTGAGGTCGTCCCGGAGCGTCTCGGGGGAGGACCGCACGCCCGGGACCCCGAAGGACTCCGCGAGCGCCACGAAGTCGGGCCGCGCAAGCTCCGTCGCCGTCGCCTCGCCGAACGCGTCGGACATGTACTCGCGGAGGATTCCGTACCCCCCGTCGTCGACGATGAGCCAGGTCACGGGCGCGTCGTACTGCCGGGCCGTGGCCAGCTCCGCTATCGAGTACATCGCGCCGCCGTCGCCGGAAACCGCGAGGACCGGCTGCGAGGGGTCGGCCATCGCGGCGCCGATGGCGGCGGGGAAGCCGTACCCGAGGCCGCCCGCGCCCTGCGCCGAGTGCATGGTGTTCGGGCGCCGCGCGTCGAAGGCCGACCACGCCCAGTAGGCGAGGATCGTCATGTCCCAGAAGGACGGCGCCGCGTCGGGGAGGGCGGCGCGCACGGCGGCGAGGACCTGCTGCTCCAGGCCCAGATCCTGGGCGGCGATCCGCTCACGGACCTTGGCGAGGACCGCCGCGACCCGCTCGGGGGCCGACGGGTCCTCGCGGGGCGACTCGATCGTCTCCAGGAGCGCGGAGAGCGCGAGGCGCGCGTCCGCGTGGATGCCGAGGGCCGGGTGGTTGGACTCCAGCTTGCCCGCGTCCGCCTCGATCTGGATGACCCGGCCGCGCGGCTTGAACGTGTGGTAGTTCGAGGAGAGTTCGCCGAGCCCCGAACCGACGACGAGCAGGACGTCCGCGTCCTCCAGGAAGTCCGTCGTATGGCGGTCCTCCAGCCAGGACTGGAGCGAGAGCGGGTGCTCCCAGGGGAAGGCGCCCTTGCCGCCGAAGGTGGTGACGACGGGGGCCTGGACCAGCTCGGCGAGCGCGCGCAGCTTGCCGCTCGCGTCGGAGCGCACGACGCCGCCGCCCGCGATGATCGCCGGACGCTCGGCCCGGGACAGCAGATCGGCCGCGACGGCGGTCAGCTCGGGGCGCGGCACGACCTCATCGGGCGTGGCGTCCATGGCCGTGACGACCGGCAGCGAGGTCGCCGCGAGGAGCACGTCCTGCGGGATCTCCACCCAGACCGGCCCGTGCGGCGCGGTGAGCGCCGACTCCCAGGCCGCGGCGATCGCGGAGGGGATCTGCGAGGCCGTGCGGACCGTGTGGACGGACTTCACGACGTCGCGGAAGGAGGCCTGCTGGTCGCGGAGCTCGTGCAGATAACCGTGGCGCCCGCCGCCGAGCCCCGCCACCGGGACCTGGCTGCCGATCGCGAGCACGGGCGAGGAGCCCGCCGCCGCCTCCTGGAGCGCGGCGAGCGAGGTGAGCGCGCCGGGCCCGGTGGAGAGCAGCAGCGGGGCCACCTCGCCGGTGATCCGCCCGTACGCGTCCGCCGCGAATCCCGTGTTGTTCTCCACGCGGAGGCCCACGTACGACAGGGAGGAGCGGCGCAGGGCGTCGAACATGCCGAGCGCGTGCTGGCCGGGGAGGCCGAAGACCGTGGTCGCGCCGAGCCCCTGGAGGGTCTCGACGACCAGGTCGCCGCCGGTGCGCCCGGGGGGCGGGTTCAGGGCGGCCTCGGTCTGGGCGGTGGTGGGCCGCAGGACGACGTCGTGGTCGTGGCTCACCGCTCGCTCACCGTCCCACGGGCCTCCGCGATCTGGCGGGACATGATCGTCGTCAGTTCGTACGCCGTGTGGGAGGCGGCCACGGCGGTGATCTCCGCGTGGTCGTACGCCGGGGCGACCTCGACGACGTCGGCCGAGACGAGGTTGCAGGAGGCGAGGCCGCGCAGGATCTCCAGGAGCTCGCGGGAGGTCATGCCGCCCGCCTCGGGGGTGCCGGTGCCGGGCGCGTGGGCCGGGTCGAGGCAGTCGATGTCGATCGAGATGTACAGCGGGCGGTCGCCGATGCGCTGGCGGAGCTGGTCGGCGACCTCGTCGGCGCCCCGGCGGTAGATGTCCGCGGAGGTGACGATGCCGAAGCCCATCTTCTCGTCGTCGGTGAGGTCCTGCTTGCCGTACAGCGGGCCGCGGGTGCCGACGTGGGAGAGCGCCTCGGTGTCGAGGATGCCCTCCTCGACGGCGCGGCGGAACGGGGTGCCGTGCGTGTACTCCGCGCCGAAGTAGGTGTCCCAGGTGTCCAGGTGGGCGTCGAAGTGCAGCAGGGCGACCGGGCCGTGCTTCTTGGCGACCGAGCGGAGCAGCGGCAGGGCGATGGTGTGGTCGCCGCCGAGGGTCATCATGCGGGCGCCGGAGCCGAGCAGGTCGTCGGCGGCGGCCTCGATGGTCTCCACCGCCTCGTTGATGTTGAACGGGTTCGCCGCTATGTCGCCCGCGTCGGCGACCTGGGCGAGCGCGAAGGGCGAGGCGTCCTGCGCGGGGTTGTAGGGCCGCAGGAGGCGGGAGGCCTCGCGGATCGCGTTGCCGCCGAAGCGGGCGCCCGGGCGGTAGGAGACGCCGGTGTCGAAGGGCACGCCGACCACGGCGACGTCCGTCCTGCCGCCGACCTCGTCGAGGCGGGGCAGCCGTGCGTACGTCGCCGGACCCGCGTAGCGCGGGATGCGCGAGGAGTCGAAGGGGCCGCGGGGGGTCGTCGGGGTCTCGGCGCTGCTCATGGTCGGTTTCCTCCTGCTGGTGCGAGTGGTGCGTTTCAAGTGTCGCGCGGCCCACTGACATCCGGTGGGCGGTGGGCCGCGCGGGGATCTAGACGTTCACCGGAGCGTCCGCCTCCGGCTCGGCGCCCCGCCCGGCCAGGCGTTCGCGCCAGGCGGCGAGGACCGCGGCGTCGGTGGGCCTGGTGGCCAGGGACACGACGACGTACACGGCGAGGGAGATCAGGAGCCCGTAGTAGACGGGTTCGTTGGCGAGGATGCCGTAGCCCCACATCAGGCCGATGACCGAGAGGCCGCCCGCGACGACGGCGGCCAGTGCCCCGGCGGCGGTGCCGCGGCGCCACAGCAGCCCGCCGAGGATCGGCACGAGCAGGCCGCCGACGAGCAGGTTGTAGGCGACGGTCAGCGCCTCGACGACGTCGTTGAGCGCGATGGCGATGAGGATGACGGCGAGACCCATGACGAGGATGAAGGCGCGGTTGCCCTTGACCTCGTCGTGCGGCCCGTCACCCGCGTCGGCCCGCACCGCGCCGCGCAGCCGCGACCAGATGTCGTTGTTGGCGACGGTCGCGCAGGCGATCAGGGCGCCCGACGACGTCGACATCACGGCGGCCAGCGCGGCGGCGAGGACGAGGCCGCGCACGCCCATGGGCAGCTCGTCCTTGACGATGGTCGCGAACGCCGCGTCGGCGCTCGGCAGCTTGGGGTACATGACCTTGGCCGCCGTGCCGATGACGGCGCCCGCGATGGCGTAGACGAGGCAGTACGTACCGGCGACGGTGCCTCCGTAGCGGGCCACCTTGTCGCTGCGCGCGGTGAAGACCCGCTGCCAGATGTCCTGCCCGATGAGCATCCCGAAGGTGTAGATCAGCACATACGTGAAGATCGTCTCGCCGCCGATGCCCAGCGGGTCGAAGTACTCGGTGGGCAGCTTCCCCTTCATCTCGCTGAACCCGCCCGCCTTGACGACGGCGATGGGCAGCAGCAGGAGCAGCACGCCGATGGTCTTCACCACGAACTGCACCATGTCGGTGAGCGTGATGGACCACATGCCGCCGAGCGTGGAGTACGCGACGACGATCGAGCCGCCGATGACGATCGCCACGGTGCGGTTCAGGTCGAAGAGGACGTCGAAGATGGTGGCGTACGCGATGGTCGAGGTGACCGCGAGCATCAGCGTGTACGCCCACATGACGATCCCGGAGATGACTCCGGCGCGCCCTCCGTAGCGCAGGTCCAGCATCTCGGAGACGGTGTAGACCTTCAGGCGCGCGATGCGGGCCGAGAAGAACACGCTCAGCGCGAGCAGGCCGAGGCCGATGGTGAAGACCATCCAGGCGCCGGAGAGGCCGTACTGGTAGCCGAGGCCGACGCCGCCGATGGTGGAGGCGCCGCCGAGGACGATGGCGGCCATGGTGCCGGAGTACATCCACGGTCCGAGGCGGCGGCCCGCGACCAGGAACTCGCTCTTGGACTTGGCGCGGCGCATGCCCCACCAGCCCATGGCCAGCATCCCGGCGAGATAGACGACGATCACTGTGTAGTCGACGGCCATAGGGGGGCCTCCTTCGCGCACCTCGGTGGCGTGTCGTGCAGATGGGGGTGATGACCGGCCGCGGGGACATCCGCCCGTACCCGAGGCCTGCGGTCGGCACGACATTAGGTGGCCGGAAAGCAACGCTGAAGTGTACGTTTCATCCATTCTCCGCGATCGAGACGGATGGACCATCCACCATGGCCGACCCCGCAGC
>NZ_JASKYR010000175.1:0-11717 GCF_041028215.1 Streptomyces flavofungini | reverse complement strand
GGGCGGGGCTGCCTCGGGGGGCGGACGAAGACACCGTGCCCTCACGGTTCGATGACCACCTTGCCGCGCAACTCCTCAATCAGCGCATCGTGTTCCTCGGCACCCAGGTCGACGACGTGTCGGCCAACCGCGTCTGCGCGCAGATGCTGCTGCTCTCGGCCGAGGACCCCAAGACCGACATCAGCCTGTACATCAACAGCCCCGGCGGGTCCGTCAGCGCGGGCCTCGCCATCTACGACACCATGCGGCTCATCCCGAACGACGTGGCCACGCTGGCCATGGGGTTCGCCGCCAGCATGGGCCAGTTCCTGCTCAGCGTCGGCACCCGGGGCAAGCGGTTCGCCCTGCCCAACGCGCGGATCATGATGCACCAGCCGTCGGCCGGGATCGGCGGGACCACCGCCGACATCGCCATCCAGGCCGAGAACCTGGACTTCACCAAGCAGGCCATCGAGCGGATCACCGCCGAGCACACCGGCCAGAGTCCGGAGACGATCTCGCGGGACGGCGACCGCGACCGGTGGTTCACCGCCGAGCAGGCCAAGGAGTACGGGATGGTCGACCACGTGGTCGAGTCCCTGGAAGACGTACGGCCCGCCGGGTCGAAGCGGCGCATCGGCCTCGGCATCTGAGCGGGAGAGGACACATCGTCATGGGTCAGTACACGATTCCCACCGTCGTCGAGCGCACCCCGCAGGGCGAGCGCTCCTACGACGTCTACAGCAGGCTGCTCTCCGAGCGGATCATCTTCCTCGGCACGGAGATCGACGACGGCGTCGCCAACGTCGTCATCGCCCAATTGCTCCACCTGGAGTCCTCCGCCCCCGACCGCGAAGTCGCCCTCTACATCAACTCGCCGGGCGGTTCCTTCACCTCGCTCATGGCCATCTACGACACCATGAGCTTCATCTCCGCCCCCATCTCCACCTTCTGCGTGGGCCAGGCGGCGTCCACCGCCGCCGTGCTCCTCGCCGGGGGCGACCCGGGCCGCCGGTTCGTGCTCGACCACGCGCGCGTGCTGCTCGGGCAGCCCGCGAGCCGGGGCCAGCAGGGGACCGTCTCCGACCTGCAATTGCAGGCCAAGGAGATGCTGCGCATCCGTTCCCAGGTGGAGGAGGTCCTCGCGCGGCACACGCACCACGACGTCGCCACGCTCCGCGCCGACATGGACCGCGACAAGTTCCTCACCGCGCAGGAGGCCGTCGCGTACGGCCTCGCCGACCAGGTGCTCAGCAGGCGGACCCTGCCGGTGGCCGCCTAGCGAGCGCCGTCTCAGGCGGCCAGCCGGACCTGGCCCTGGTAGGACGCTCGGTGCGACGTCCCGTACGGCGTCCCGGCAGGCCGCGTACGCGGGGAGGCGGTCAGCCGGGTCTGGGCCAGGGAGAGCACGTCGGTCAGGCGCAGCCCGAGTGCGTGGGCCGCGGCCGCGAGGACCTCGGAGGAGGCTTCCTTGCGGCCGCGCTCCACCTCGGAGAGGTACGGCATGGAGATACGGGCCGCGTCGGCCACGTCCTTGAGGGTGCGCTCCTGCGCGAGGCGCTCACGGCGCAGCACGTCCCCCACGACGTCCCGCCAGAGAGGCTCCCTGGCGTCGGCGGACCCGGCGGGCGCGGTCGGTGCCGCGGGCGGGCGCAGAGGGATGACGCGGGCTTGGTCTCGGCCGTTCGCTTCGCTGCTCATGGTCACCGTCCCAGCCTAGGAGGCGACCCGCCCGACGGGCAGCACGAGACGTTCCGCCCCACGCGAAATCCCGTACCCGGTGCGGCAGATGACGTGACACGGCGGAGGCCCGCCGCACGCCCCGCTACGTCGTCGTCGAGCCCACCGACGACGCGTCCCGGCCCCAGCTCGCCAGCAGCCGCAGCGCCTGCGCCGACGCGGAGTCCGGCTCCGCGTGGTACATGATCAGTGACTGGTCGCAGTCGTCCGGCAGCCGCAGCGTCTCGAACGACAGGGTCAGCTCGCCGACCAGCGAGTGGCGCATGCGCTTGACGCCGTGCCCCTTCTCGCGCACGTCGTGCGTGGCCCAGAGGCGCCTGAAGTCCTCGCTCTTGACGGAGAGTTCACCGACGAGGGCGGAGAGCCGGGGGTCGTTCGGGTAGCAGCCCGCGTCCATGCGGAGGTAGCCGACGATGTCGGAGGCCTTCTGGTCCCAGTCGAGGAAGAACTCGCGCGAGCGCGCGTCGAGGAAGCAGATCCGCGCCCAGTTGCGCTGCTCCGGAGGCAGCTCGCCCCAGTCGCCGAAGAGGGCCGCCGCGAGCGCGTTCCAGCCGAGGATGTCCGAGCGGCGGCCGAAGACGTACGCGGGCACGCCGTCCATGGAGTCCAGGAGCTGCTGGAGGGCGGGCCGCATGTGCTGCGGGCGCGCCGCCCGCTTCTTCTTCACCGCCTTCGGCTTCGCGAGCCGCGTGAGGTGGGAGTGCTCGGCGTCCGTGAGGCGCAGGGCGCGCGCGATGGAGTCGAGGACCTCGGTGGAGACGTTGCGGCCGTTGCCCTGCTCAAGGCGGGTGTAGTACGCGACGGAGACCCCGGCGAGCTGTGCCAGCTCCTCGCGGCGCAGGCCCGGCACGCGGCGGTGCCGTCCGTAGTCGGGCAGACCGACGTCCGCGGGCTGAAGCCGGGCCCTGCGGGTGCGCAGAAACTCACTGAGCTCGGCCCGCCCGTCCAGCGTCGCGGCCCCTGCCGGGCCACCGACGCCTGCCTCCGTTTCGTGCGTCTCGTCCATGTTTCCAGTATCCCGGGTCGTACGCCGCTGAGGCTGTCCCCGTCAGTGGTAGGACCGCTGGACGTAGGCGGAACGGGTGGCTGGGTGGGTCTGTCCCTGACTGGCAGCCTCGAAGGCATGACTCAGCAGATCACCACCGTTTCCGCATACGCCGCTCCCGCCGCCGACGCGCCCCTGGAGCGGACCACCGTGCCGCGCCGCGCCGTCGGCGAGTTCGACGTGCTGATCGACATCAAGTACGCCGGGATCTGCCACTCCGACATCCACCAGGCCCGTGACGGCTGGGGCGAGGGCATCTTCCCGATGGTTCCCGGCCACGAGATCGCCGGTGTCGTGGCCGAGGTCGGTCCGGGTGTCACCAAGTTCTCCGTCGGCGACCGGGTGGGTGTCGGCTGCATGGTCGACTCCTGCCGCGCGTGCGAGAACTGCCGGGCGGGGCTGGAGCAGTACTGCGTGCGGGGCAACATCCAGACGTACAACGCGCTCGACCACCAGGGCGAGCCGACGTACGGCGGCTACTCCACGCACATCGTCGTGGACCAGGCGTTCACCCTCCGCATCCCCGAGGGGATCTCGCTCGACGTGGCCGCGCCGCTGCTCTGCGCGGGCATCACCACGTACTCCCCGCTCAAGCGCTTCGCCGCCGGTCCCGGCAAGAAGGTCGCCGTGGTGGGCCTCGGCGGTCTCGGCCACATGGCCGTCAAGATCGCGCACGCCCTCGGCGCCGAGGTGACCGTCCTCTCGCAGTCCCTGCGCAAGAAGGACGACGGCCTGCGCCTGGGCGCCGAGCACTACTACGCGACCAGCGACGACGCCACGTTCGAGCAGCTCGCGGGCTCCTTCGACATGATCCTTTCGACGGTCTCGGCACCGCTGCCGCTGGACAAGTACCTGGGCCTGCTGCGCTCCGAGGGTGCCTTCGTCAACGTCGGCGCCCCCGAGGAGCCGGTCTCGCTGAACCTCTTCTCCGTGATCGCCGGTGGCAAGACCCTGGCGGGCTCCATGATCGGTGGCATCGCCGAGACCCAGGAGATGCTGGACTTCTGCGCCGAGCACGGCCTCGGCTCCGAGATCGAGCTGATCCGCGCCGAGCAGATCAACGAGGCGTACGAGCGGGTCCTCGCCAGCGATGTGCGGTACCGCTTCGTGATCGACGCCGCGACGATCTGAGGCCCGTGTGGCTTGAACGCGTCTCGGTCGCCGGTCCTGGTCCGCAAGGCTTCGCGGATCAGGACCGGCGACCGATGTGTGCCGTCGCCCGCCCGGCATAGCGTCGTTCCGTCAGTGCACGACAGGCAGTCGAGTCAGACGGACGAGGAGATCAGACGATGTCCATCGAGTTGAACCACACGATCGTCGCGGCGGCGGACAAAGAGGCCTCGGCACAGTTTCTCGCGGACATACTGGGGCTGAAGGTGAGCCCGCAGTTCGGTCCGTTCATCCCGGTGGAGATCGCGAACGGGGTCACGCTCGACTTCGCCGACAACGGCGACCGGCCCCTCGTTCCGCAGCACTACGCGTTCCTGGTGTCCGAGGACGAGTTCGACGCGATCTTCGGGCGCATCAAGGAGCGCGCGCTGCCCTACTGGGCCGACCCGTACCACCAGCGCGTGAACGAGATCAACACCAATGACGGCGGCCGGGGCGTGTACTGGGAGGACCCCGACGGCCACAACCTGGAGATCCTCACCAGGCCCTACGGCAGCGGCGGCTGAGCCAGGAAGGCGAGCACCGGCTCGGTGGCCACGTCCGCGAACTCCTCGAAGTAGGCGTGCCGGGCGCCGGGGACGAGGAACGTCCTGGCGTCCGGGATGCGCCCGGCGAGCAGCGGGACGTTGGCGGCCGGGTTGAACGTGTCGTCCGTGCCGTGCACGACGAGGGTCGGCGCCTTGACGCGGGGCAGCGCGTCCCACGCGTCGTGGCGGTTGCTGGCCCGCAGATGGCGGCGGCGCGCGTACGCGGGCATCGTGGGGTCGCCCAGCGTGTGGTACTCCCGGCCGGGCCTGAGCCGCTCCTGCTCGGCGAGCCACCCCGGGGTGTACATCAGTTCGAGCAGAGCGCGGCGCACGGCGTCCGGATCGGCCTGGCCCAGGGCCGCGCGGACGGCGGGGCCGCGCTCGACGGCGTGCGGGCCGCCGGGCGAGGTGCACCCGAGGACGAGCCGACCGACGCGGTCCGGGTGGTCGGCGGCGAGGAACTGCGCGATCCGGCCGCCCATCGACGTCCCGTAGACGTGTGCGCGCCCGATGCCCGCGTGGTCGAGGACCGCGACCACGTCACGGGCGAACCCCGGTGTGCTGTACGTGTCGGTGTCGGGGCGGCCGCTCCCGCCGGTGCCCCGGTGGTCGATGACGACGGTGGTGAAGCGCGCGGCGAAGGCGTCCCGTACGGGGTCCCACCAGTGGTGGTCGTTGGACTGCCCGCTGAGCAGCACCAGCGGATCGCCGGAGCCGTGCGTCAGGTAGTGGATCGCCGTACCGTCGGCCGCCGTGGCGAGGGGCACGCCCGCTCACGCCTTCCGGAGGTCGGCGACGAGGCGGAAGCGCTCCAGGACGACTCCGGTGCCGTCGTCCACGGTGAACCCGGGGTCGCCGAGCGCGTCCCGCATCTCGGCCCCGTGCCAGAACTCCTCGTGCCCGGCCCGCCACTGCGCCACGGTGGTGTAGCCCTCGCCCTCGTCCACGGCGTGCGCCAGATCCACGTCGGCCAGCGGCACCACCCGCACCTCCGTGACCTCGATGACGGCCACCGGCCGGTCACCGGAGTCCACGACGACGGACCGCTCGCCGACCTCGGGCAGGGGCTCCCCCTCGCGTTCGTAGCCGACGACGAGGCCGGTCGTCGATGTCTTGGAGCCGTCCAGGATCGCCGCCACGAGCTGATCGCGCAGCGGCCCGGGAAAGGCGAACTCGGCTGTGGGAAGCGAGGACTCTGTGGTCATGGGGTCACCCTAGTCACCGTCGTCCCTCGCGGCTCCCCAGTCCCAGAGTGCCTGGAGTACGGGGCCGAGCTCGCGCCCGCGCGGGGTCAGGACGTAGGTGACGGTCGCGGGCCAGCCCGGGGTGCGGGTGCGGTGGACGACGCCCGCGTCGTGCAGGTGTGCGAGCCGGTCGGCCAGGACCTTCGCCGAGAGCCGGGGCAGCGCGGCGGACAGTTCGGTGTACGTGCGGTGCCCGTGCCGCAGCAGTTCGCGGACCAGGAGCGTCGTCCAGCGGCCGCGCAGGGCGGCGAGTGTGATCTCCACGGGGCACTCCGGGTGCGGGGAGGTGACCCGCGCCTTCGCGTCGTCCGGGAGCCCCGGCGCCGGGCGCGCGCCGCCGCTTACCGTTCGGTGAGTCACGAGACGTCCTCCTACTGTCCCCCGTATGACGATGAGCGCTCCCCCGACGGCCCCGTCCCTGCCCACCCGTGCCGAAGACCCCCCCCCCCCCCCCCCCCCCCCCCCCCCCCCCCCCCCCCCCCGTCCCCGCCGCGTTCGCCGCGCGGTTCAACAGCGGTGATGCCGAGGCCGTACGCGAACTGTACGAGGAGCGGGCCGCCTTCGTACCCGCCACCGGGGACGCCGTGCACGGCGACGCGGAGATCGCCGCCGCCAACGCGCCCTTCCTCGCCCTCGGCCTGCCGATCACCGTGACGCCCCGGCAGGTGCATGTCGCCGGGGACCTCGCGCTGCTGATCGTGGACTGGGAGATCGGCGCCGGCGAGGTGCGCGCGACCGCCACGGACGTGGCACGGCGCGGTGCCGACGGGTTCTGGCGCTATGTGATCGACAGTCCCTTCGGCGCCGCGCCGCCCGGTTCCACGCCGCGCTAGCGCGGCGGCAGGACGGTCCCGACGCGTCCTACTTGCCGTAGTACGCGTTGTGGATCGAGACCGTCGACTTGTTCCCCCTCTTGTCCGTGATCTTGTGAGCGGCCATCCGTCGGGGCCGGTCCCCGTCTGCTGCTCCAGCTCCTGAGCTGCTGGTGCTGCCGGGTGGACATGGCGGTGGCCCGCACCCGGGTCGGGGTGCGGGCCACGCGTACGGGACGGGCCGGGGGCCGGTGGGTCAGACGGCGGAGCCGGCCTTCCACTGGGCCCAGTCCATGTTCCAGCCGTTGAGGCCGTTGTCCGGGGCGATGACCTTGTCGCCGGTGTTGCGGACGTCGACGACGTCACCGGTGATGGAGTTCTCGTAGAACCAGGAGCCGGGCTTGCTCTTGTCGCCCGCGCCCTTGGCGTCCTGGAGGCCGATGCAGCCGTGGCTGGTGTTGGCGCTGCCGAAGATGGACGGCGAGCCCCAGTAGTTGCCGTGGATGAAGGTGCCCGAGCTCGACAGGCGCATGGCGTGCGGCACGTCCTTGATGTCGTACTCGCCCTTGCCGTCGCCGTCCTTGAAGCCCACGGTGGCGCCGTCCATGCGGGTCTCCTTGAACTTCTCGGAGATCACCATCTTGCCGTTGTACGTCTTGTTCTCGGGCGACCCGGCGGAGATCGGGATGGTCTTCACGACCTTGCCGTCCCGCGTCACCTTCATCGTCTTGGTCTTGGCGTCGACGATGGAGACCTGGTTGCGCCCGATCTTGAACTGGACGGTCTTCTGCTGCACGCCGTAGACACCGTCGGCGCCCTCGACACCGTCGAGGTCCAGCTTCAGGGTGACCGTGGAGTTGCCCTTCCAGTACTCCTCGGGGCGGAAGTCCAGGCGGTTGTTGCCGAACCAGTGGCCGGAGATCTCCTGGCCGCTGGTGGAGGAGACCTTGACCGCGGACTGGACGGCCTTCTTGTTCGTGATGCCCTTGTCGAAGTTGATGGAGACCGGCATGCCGACGCCGACCGTGGAGCCGTCCTCGGGCGTGAAGTTCCCGATGAAGCTGTTGGCCTGCGAGACGGTCGTGAACGTCGAGTTCTCGTGCGCCTTGCGGCCCTCGGAGTCCGTGGCGGTCGCCGTGATCTCGTACTTCGTGGCCCGCTCAAGCTGCTTGCCGGGCTTCCAGCTCTTCTTGTCGGGAGATATCTGACCGGCCACGGCGGTGCCGTCGGCGGTCTTCATGGACACATCGGTGAGGGTGCCCTTGCTGACGGTGACCGCCGCCGCGCTGTTGATGCTGGCGTTGTCGGAGCCGTTCTTCGGCGCGATCCTGATCTGGGCGACCGACGTCTTCTTGGCCGCCGCCTCGTCGACCTGGTTCTGCGACTCCTTGCCGCCGGAGGCCTTGTCGCCGTCGTCGCTGCATGCCGAGAGCACGAGCACACCGCCCACGAGAGCGGACACGGCCGCGAGGCCCTTGCGTCCGCGCCCCGCCGTGCGGCGCCTACTGTCCGTCATCACACACATCTCCATAGTTGCCGAATCCCGAACACACCGAGAGTCCCCGTAGACCCGCATAACGTCCTGCCCGGTTCGTCCCGTTCCACTACCGCGCGGAATGTGGGGAACACCACGTTCCGGGTGCTGGACCCGTCCGCCCCTGGCCGACCGTGCCCACTGTGCACCCTGTGGGGGCCGGGGAGCCAACCGCCCCTTGTGCACGACGGACGCCCTCAGGGACGACGGAACCCCGGACAGCGGTTGCTGTCCGGGGTCCCCGATTCCGGATTCCTCAATCCGGTGGGCGTCCATCGATCCGGTGGGCGTCCGCCGAACGGTCAGACCAGCGCGTCGTCGTCGGCGCCGTCCTCGTCGCGCTCCCAGTCCGGTGCGTCGGGGTCGTAGTCGATCGTCTCGCTGCTCCACGACGCCTGGGTCAGCTCGACCCCGGGGACCTGGCTGACCAGGTCGAACGGGTCCACGAGGTAGGCGAGCGCCTCCGCCTCGTCGCCCCGCACCGCGGACTCCGCGTGGGCCCGCTCCTCCGCCGGCATCTGCTCGTCCTCCGCGATGCGGGCCAGCGCGGCGCCGGTCAGCTTCTCCGTGTCACCGACCTCGACCACCATTTCGACGCGCAGCCGTACAAACCGTGATGTCTCGTCTCCAGTCATACGAGGGAGCGTAAGGCCCGTTCACCCCGCGACTTTCCCGCGACCCGCGCCTTTCACTACCATCGCCCCACACGGCCAATTCGCCAGCACCACAAGGGGGATCCGATTCCGTGTCCGCACGCCGATCGTTGCTGACCGCCACCGCCGCCGGAGCCCTCCTCGGCGCCCTGTGGTTCGTTCCCTCCGCGAACGCCACGTCCCCTTCTTCCGGTGACGCCCCGCAGGTCAGACATGCCGAGCAGCAGTCGGCGTCCGCACCCGCCGCCCACGGTTCCACCGGCCGCCTGGCCGACACGGGCGGCTTCGACACGACGCCGTACGTGATCGGCGGCACCGCCTTCCTCGGCCTCGGCGCGGGCTTCGTGGCGTTCTCGGTCCGCAGAGAGCGGACGGCGGGCGGGGTGGCTCACCGGGGCCCGTCACCGGCCGCCTGAAGTCCGCCCCCGCCCGCCGTCCCGCGGTGGACCGTGCTCAGGCCAGCGGGCCCGTGACCGGCTCCACCGCGGCGAGCAGGGCTCCCGTACGGACGAAGGCGTCCGCCCCCGCCAGGTCGGGGGCGAGGAAACGATCCGGCCCGGGACCCTGCACGCCCGCCTTGCGGAGCGCGGTGATGACCTCGCGGGTCGCGGGCGCCGGGGTCAGGTCCGCACGGAGTTCGACGGCGCGCGTGGCGGCGTAGAGCTCGATGGCGACGACGCGGGTGAGGTTGTCGACCGCCGTACGGAGCTTGCGCGCCGCCGACCAGCCCATGGACACATGGTCCTCCTGCATCGCGGAGGACGGGATGGAGTCCGCCGACGCCGGGACCGCGAGCCGCTTCAGCTCGCTGACCAGGGCCGCCTGCGTGTACTGGGCGATCATCAGGCCGGAGTCGACGCCCGCGTCGTCCGCGAGGAACGGCGGCAGGCCGTGCGAGCGGTTCTTGTCGAGGAGCCGGTCCGTACGGCGCTCCGCGATCGAGCCGAGGTCGGCGGCCGCGACGGCGAGGAAGTCGAGGACGTAGGCGACGGGGGCGCCGTGGAAGTTGCCGTTGGACTCGACACGGCCGTCGGGCAGGACGACGGGGTTGTCGACGGCGGCGGCCAGCTCGCGCTCGGCGACGAGCCGCGCGTGCGCCATGGTGTCCCGGCCCGCGCCCGCGACCTGCGGGGCGCACCGCACGGAGTAGGCGTCCTGGACGCGCGGCGCGTCGTCCTGGTGGTGGCCCGTGAGACCCGAACCGGCGAGGACCTTCAGCATGTTGGCGGCGGACGCAGCCTGGCCCGGGTGCGGCCGGATCGCGTGCAGCTCGGGCGCGAGGACCTTGTCCGTGCCGAGCAGCGCCTCCAGCGTCAGGGCGGCCGTGACGTCCGCGGACCTGTAGAGGGTGTCGAGGTCGGCGAGGGCCATGAGCAGCATGCCGAGCATGCCGTCCGTGCCGTTGAGCAGGGCGAGGCCCTCCTTCTCGCGCAGCTCGACCGGCGTGACGCCGTGCGCGGCGAGCAGCTCGCCCGCGGGCCGCACCTCGCCGTCGGGCCCCTCGGCGTCCCCCTCGCCCATCAGCGCGAGCGCGCAGTGGCTCAGCGGGGCGAGGTCGCCGGAGCAGCCGAGGGAGCCGTACTCGTGGACGACCGGCGTGATCCCGGCGTTCAGGACGTCCGCCATGGTCCGCGCGACCTCGGGCCGCACGCCCGTGTGGCCCGAGCAGACCGTCTTCAGGCGCAGGAACATCAGCGCGCGCACCACCTCGCGCTCCACCCGCGGGCCCATGCCCGCGGCGTGCGAGCGGACGATGTTGCGCTGGAGCTGGGCCCGCAGGTCGGGGCCGATGTGACGGCTGGCAAGGGCGCCGAACCCGGTCGAGACGCCGTAGACCGGCTCGGGCTTGGCCGCGAGCGCGTCGACGATCTCGCGCGCGGCGGCAAGGGCGGTCAGTGCCTCGTCGGTCAGTTCGATCCGCGCGTTGCCGCGCGCGACGGCGATGACGTCCGCCGCGGTCGTCCCGGACGTCCCAAGGGCCACGGTGCCCACGCTGTGCATATCCATATTCAGCAGCGTACGGACTGAATCGCCGGGTGTCACGGGTGGGGCGCGGCGGGACCACTTACCACCCGTGCCGCACACCGGCCCGGCCGCGCCCGAGCGCCCCGCGGAACGTCAGCCCGTACCGCGTACGCAGCCGGTGGATCTCCCAGCCGGAGAGCGCGGTCACCGAGACCGGCGCGCCGAGCATGAACGCGTAGAGCACGGCGGGCGGCGCCGCCACCACCACCGCGTCGTCGGACAACTGGAGGAACGCGAGGCCCCACAACAGCAGCGGCGAGAGGACCGGCGGGAGCAGCTCATGGATGGCACCGGCGCGGAAGCAGCTGTTCACGGCGTACACCAGCAGGGCGATCGTGTAGACGAGGCCCACCAGGACGCCGACGAAGGCGGCGAGACCGGCGGCGATGGAGATCAGGTAGTAAGAGAGGACCAGCGCGAAGGAGCCCTGGTTGTCGGTGAGCCCGAGTCCCTCGCGCAGCACGTACCAGCAGAGCCAGACCGCGCCCGCGCCCATCGCCAGGGCGAGCAGTGTGCCGAGGGGCTGAGTGGCGCGGCGCAGGTAGACGGGACGGAGCGAGGCGTCGGCGAGGCCGATGAAGAACGTGGCGGCGACGAGGATCGCGACGACCGCGAACCCGGCGGCGACCACCAGGTCCTCGACCTTGCCGAGGACGAACTCCTCGCGCCCCTGGCGCAGCGGATAGGCGAAGACGAGCCAGACGGTCGCGCCGAGCCCCAGCAGGGTGCGGCCGGACTGGAGGGCGCTGACCGTGCGGTCCTCGATCGCACCGGGGCGGTTCGGGGTGCCGTACCGGCGGGCGAGGTTCAGCGGGCGCGCGGCGGCACACMAGCCCGCACCAGACGGTCGCGCCGAGCCCCAGCAGGGTGCGGCCGGACTGGAGGGCGCTGACCGTGCGGTCCTCGATCGCACCGGGGCGGTTCGGGGTGCCGTACCGGCGGGCGAGGTTCAGCGGGCGCGCGGCGGCACCCCGCAGGGAACGGGGCG
>NZ_JASKYR010000174.1:0-12395 GCF_041028215.1 Streptomyces flavofungini | reverse complement strand
GCGCCTCGCCTACGGGGTCGCGGGCGAGGCSCGCGTGCTGCTGCCCTTCGCCGACCACGTCGAGGTGCTCTCGCCGCCCGAGGTGCGCGAGGAGCTGGCCAGGGCGGCGACGGCGGTCACCGCGCTGTACGGTCCCCGGGCGGCTCCCGTTCGTCCAGCCAGTGACGGCGGCCCAGGCTGACGAGCCGGAGCTGCCTGCGCGCCGTGACCGCCACCCGGGCGGCGGCCCCGGGATCGCTCTCGGCCTCCATCAGTGCCGAGGCGGTCATCACCATGTGGTCGACGTACRTCCCGGCCAGCATCAGCAGATCGTCCTCGGCCCAGCCCGCCGCCTCCGGCTCGCGGGCGAACTGCTCCTTCACCTCCTGTGCGAAGAGGGCGAGTTGGCCCCGGATCGCGTCGCGCACCGGCTGCACGCCGCCGTGCTGCTCACGGGCGATGAAGCGGACGTGCGCGGGGTGGGCGCGGACATAGGCGGCGATCAGCTCGACGGTGGCCGCTATGCGCTCCTCGCCGTCGTCGTCGCCCGCGCGCTCACCGGTCGCGGCGAGCAGCGCGGTGAGCGCCGTGTGCAGGCTGCCCAGCGCCTCCTCGACGAGCGCCACGCCGAGGTCGGCGGTGTCGCGGAAGTGCCGGTAGAAGGCGGTGGGGGCGACGCCCACGGCGCGGGTGACCTCGCGCAGTCCCAGGCTGCTGAGGCTCTGCTCGGCCAGGAGCTGGAGCGCGGCGTCCAGGAACGCCTGCCGGGTCTTCTGCTTCTGGGCCTGCCGGATGCCGAGCGTGTGACTCATGCCATGCAGTTAACAACTGTTCTCCGAGTTTGGAAAGCGCGGAAGCGAGTACTCTAGAAGTCAGTGAACAACTGTTGCCACAAGCGTTCACCGAATCGAGAGGGATCTCATGCTCTTCCTTGTCGCCGCCCTTCTTCTGCTGGGTGTCGCCATGGGTTCCGTGGCCCACGCCCCGCTGCCGGTCACCCTGGTCGCCGCCGCCGTCATCGGCGTCTGGCTCGCGGTCTTCGCGATCCGTGAGCGGAGCCGCACGCGGCACCACTGAGCCGGACACCATCCCGCGCGCTCCGGGCCTTCCCGGATCCGTACGCGTCATCCACCTCGACCTGCCAGGAGTCGGACCATGCCGCTCATCGCCGAACGCAGCACGACCGAACCCGCCACGACGGAACGTGCCCCTGCCGAGAACAGCGCGGCCGAGAGCGCCCAGAGCGCCGAAAGCACGGGGCACGCTGAAGGCAGCACCGGGCGCGCCCCGCGTCCCACCGGCCGGCGCGACACCGACGGGATGGCCGTCGCCTCGTTCGTCCTCGGCCTGATCGGGCTGCTCGTCCTGAACCTCTTCCTCGGCCCCGCCGCGATCGTCCTCGCGGGCCTGGCCCTGTGGCGCGGCACCGCCCGCAGGGGCCGCGCGCTGCTCGGCCTCGGCCTCGGCGTCGCCGACCTGATCGTGCTCGGCTCGCTCGTCGCGATGGACGGCACCGTGTCCTGGGGTATCGCGGGCTGATACGCGGGGCGCGGCCGGTGCCGCACGGCTCGTAGAATCGTGCGCACCATGGCCTACCTCGACCACGCAGCGACCACTCCGATGCTCCCGGACGCGATCGCGGCGATGACCGCGCAGATCGCCGTCACCGGCAACGCCTCCTCGCTGCACGCGGCGGGGCGGCGGGCGCGACGCACCGTCGAGGAGGCCCGCGAGAATCTCGCCGAGTCGCTCGGCGCCCGGCCCAGCGAGGTGGTCTTCACCTCCGGCGGCACCGAGGCCGACAACCTCGCGGTGAAGGGCCTGTACTGGGCCAGGCGCGACGCCGACCCCGCCCGCACCCGCGTCCTCGCGAGCCCCGTCGAACACCACGCCGTCCTCGACGCCGTCCACTGGCTGGGCGAGCACGAGGGCGCCACCGTCGAGTACCTGCCCGTCGACGCCTACGGCAGGGTCCACCCCGACGCGCTGCGCGAGGCGATCGGGCGGAACCCCGACGACGTGGCCCTCGCGACGGTCATGTGGGCCAACAACGAGATCGGCACCATTCAGCCGGTCCGCGAACTCGCCGATGTCGCGGCCGAGTCCGGTGTCCCGCTGCACGCCGACGCCGTGCAGGCCTACGGCCAGATCCCCGTCGACTTCGCCGCGTCCGGACTCGCGGCGGCGACCGTCTCCGGGCACAAGATCGGTGGCCCGTACGGGATCGGGGCGCTGCTGCTCGGCCGTGAGTACAGCCCCGTGCCCGTGCTGCACGGGGGCGGGCAGGAGCGGCACGTGCGCTCCGGGACGCTCGACGTGCCCGCCGTCGCCGCCTTCGCCGTCGCGGGTGCGTACGCCGCCGAGCACCGGGAGCGGTTCGCCGCCGAGATCGGCGCCCTGCGCGACGACCTGGTGGCGGCGGTCCGCTCGGCCGTCCCCGAGGCGATCCTCGGCGGCGACCCGGCGCCCGGGGGCAGGCTGCCCGCCAACGCGCACTTCACCTTCCCCGGCTGCGAGGGCGACTCCCTCCTGCTGCTCCTCGACGCCCAGGGCATCGAGTGCTCCACGGGCTCGGCGTGCACGGCGGGCGTGGCCCAGCCGAGCCACGTCCTGCTCGCCACGGGCACCGACCCCGATCTGGCGCGCGGCACCCTGCGCTTCTCGCTGGGCCACACCTCGACCAAGGCGGACGTCGACGCGGTGGCGGCAGCGATCGGCCCGGCGGTGGAGCGGGCCCGGACGGCGGGCCTGAGCTAGGCCTTCTCCGGCAGCTGGGCCTTCCTCGGCCGGGCGGGCTTCTCCGGCAGTCAGGCCTTCTTCGGCCGGGCGGGCTTCTCCGGGCGGTCGCGTGCCTCGCGCACCAGGCGTATGTACCGGTCCCAGTCCCAGTACGGGCCCGGGTCCGTGTGGTCCGTGCCCGGCACCTCCACGTGCCCGACGATGTGCTTCCGGTCCACCGGGAAGTCGTACCGCTCGCAGATCCCGGCGGTGAGCCTTGCCGACGCCTCGTACATCTCATCGGTGAACGAGGACCTGTCGTCCACGAAGCCCTCGTGCTCGATGCCGATGCTCCGCTCGTTCCAGCCGCGGTTGCCCGCGTGGAAGGCCACGTCGAGCTCGCGGATCATCTGCGCGATGTGGCCGTCCTTGCGGACCACGTAGTGCGCGGCGGCGCCGTGGCCGGGGTCCTTGAAGACCCGCAGAGCCGTGTCGTACCCGCCCTGGACGACGTGGATCACCACGCGGTCGATGGCGTAGTCGTCGGGGCGGTCGGCTCGCCGCCAGTTGTAGTCCGAGGCCGCTATCCACTGGACGCCCTGGGCGTCGACCTCGCCCTCCTTGCGCTTCTTGACCACACCGGGCACCCGCCACCACAGCCGGCTCAGGTCGTCCTTGGCGAGCAGCCCGGCGCCGACGGCCGTCACCGCGCCGCCGATCAGCAGGGTGCGCCGGTCGATGCCCCCGCGCCCCGGCTTCTTCCCGCCGTCAGTCTCAGCCCCCATGTGATCACCAACGCTTACTCATGGGCATCCGGTTCCCGTCGCCCCGTACTCTGTTAGAGCTATGACTTTGACCGAGACCTCGCAGCAGCCCCAGCCTCCCCGGCGGCCCCTCCGCGTCCTGGCCGCCATGTCCGGGGGCGTGGACTCCGCCGTCGCCGCCGCGCGTGCCGCCGAGGCGGGGCACGACGTGACGGGAGTGCACCTCGCGCTCTCGGCGAACCCGCAGTCGTTCCGCACGGGCGCGCGGGGCTGCTGCACCATCGAGGACTCGCGCGACGCGCGCCGCGCCGCGGACGTCATCGGCATCCCGTTCTATGTGTGGGACCTCGCCGAGCGGTTCCGCGAGGACGTGGTCGAGGACTTCGTCGCCGAGTACGAGGCGGGGCGCACCCCGAACCCGTGCCTCCGCTGCAACGAGAAGATCAAGTTCGCCGCGCTGCTCGACAAGGCGCTCGCCCTCGGCTTCGACGCCGTCGTCACCGGCCACTACGCCAAGGTGACCGTCGGTGAGGACGGCTCCCGCGAGCTGCACCGCGCCTCGGACATGGCCAAGGACCAGAGCTATGTCCTCGGGGTCCTCGACGACCGGCAGCTCGCGCACGCGATGTTCCCCCTCGGTGACACGGTCACCACCAAGGAGGAGATCCGCGCGGAGGCCGAGCGGCGTGGCCTCGCCGTCGCCAAGAAGCCCGACAGCCACGACATCTGCTTCATCGCCGACGGCGACACCCAGGGTTTCCTCGCCGACCGCCTCGGCAAGGCCGAGGGCGACATCGTGGACGAGTCGGGGGCGGTCCTCGGCACCCACGAGGGGGCGTACGGCTACACCATCGGCCAGCGCAAGGGCCTCCGCATCGGCACCCCCGCCCCCGACGGCAAGCCCCGCTACGTCCTGGACATCTCCCCGGTGAACAACACCGTGACGGTCGGCCCGGCCGCCGCCCTGGACGTCACGGGCCTGACCGCCATCAGGCCCCGCTGGTGCGGCGCCGCCCCCACCGCCCCCGGGACCTACACGGCCCAGCTCCGCGCCCACGGCGGCGAGACCGAGGTGCGTGCGGAGCTGATCGACGGCGCGGAGCTGCGGGTCTCCTTCACGGAGCCCGTCCGCGGCGTGGCCCCCGGCCAGGCGATCGTCCTGTACGACGGCACGCGCGTGGTGGGCTCGGCGACGATCGCGACGACCCAGCGGGCCACGGCCGGGGTGTGACGGGCCGCTCCGGCGGTGGCCTCCGGCGGTGATCCTTCGGCGACGACCTCCGCCCGGCTAGCGCCCCGGCTCCGCCGCGTCCGGCTCGCTGACGTCCGTCTCGTAGAAGCAGAAGTGGTCCGCGATCTCGGCCACGTTCTCCTTCGGGCTCGGGTAGGCCCAGACCGAGTCGGGTGAGCCCGGGAGCGACCAGTAGGAGGCCGTTCCCTTGAAGGGGCAGTACGTCTGGGTCGTCGACGGGGTCAGGAGTTCGGTGCGTACGTCCTCCGGCGGGAGGTAGTACCGCACCGGAAGGCCCGTCTCGTGCAGCAGCAGGGGGCGCCCGCTCTCCGCCACGACCTGCCCGTCGTGCACCACGCGTACGTGGTGGGTGCCCCGCTCGATGGTGATCCGGTGTCCTGCGACCACGGCTCCGCCCTCCTCGGTGAGTGCGCTCGAAAAGCGAGTGAGTGCTGTCAGAGTCGGACCGTACCGTGGTCGCATGAACATCTGCGTCTTCCTCTCCGCCGCCGACCTCGACGAGCGCTACACCCGACCCGCCCGCCAGTTCGCCGAGCTGCTCGGCAAGGGCGGCCACACGCTGGTCTGGGGCGGCTCCGAGAGCGGCCTGATGAAGGTGGTGGCCGATGGGGTGGACGAGGCCGGAGGGCGGCTCGTGGGCGTCTCCGTGGACTTCCTCGCCGCCAAGGCCAGGACCGTCACGGAGCCGCACGAGATGGTGATCGCCCGCGATCTCGCCGAGCGCAAGGCGCTGCTCCTGGCCAAGGCCGACGCCGTCGTCATCATGGTGGGCGGCACCGGCACGCTCGACGAGGCCACCGAGATCCTGGAGCTGAAGAAGCACGGCAAGCACACCAAACCGGTGGTCCTGCTCAACTCGGAGGGCTTCTACGACGGCCTCAAGGAGCAGTTCCGGCGCATGGAGGACGAGGGATTCCTGCCGCTCCCGCTGACCGACCTCGTCTTCTTCGCCGAGGAGCCCGTCGGCGCCCTGGCCTACCTGGAGGAATCACAGGGCACCCGGTGATGCGAGCATGGCGGGTATGGCAACACATGTGATCACCGGGGCGGGCTCCGGCATCDGCGCGGCCGTCGCCCGCCGTCTGCACACACGCGGCGACGACCTCGTCCTGCACGCGCGGGACGCGGGCCGCGCCAAGGAGCTCGCCGCCGAGTTCCCCGGCGCGAGCACGCTCGTCGGCGACCTCTCCGACCCCGACAAGCTCTCCTGGGCCTTCGGGCACCAGTCGCTGCCCGCCCGGGTGGACTCCCTGCTGCACATCGCGGGCGTCGTCGACCTCGGCCCGGTCGGCGACCTCACCCCCAGGACCTGGCGCCACCAGCTCAACGTCAACCTCATCGCCCCCGCCGAGCTGACTCGCCACTTCCTGCCCCAACTGCGTCTCGCCCAGGGCCACGTCCTCTTCGTCAACTCCGGCGCGGGCCTGCGGGCAAGCGCCGAGTGGTCCGCCTACGCCGCCTCCAAGCACGGCCTCAAGGCCCTCGCCGACTCCCTCCGCCAGGAGGAGCACGGCAACGGCGTCCGGGTCACCTCCGTCTACCCCGGCCGCACGGCGAGCGCCATGCAGGTCAAGGTGCACCAGCAGGAGGGCAAGGAGTACGACGCCGCGCGCTGGATCGACCCCGAGTCGGTCGCCACGACCATCGTCATGGCCCTGGACCTGCCGCGCGACGCGGAGGTCAACGATCTGACGGTGCGGCCGGGACGATGAGCGAGGCGTTCACCCCGGGCCCGGCGACCGGCGTCGGGTCCATGCCGGGCGGTGACGCCCGCGAGGCCGCCAAGACGGTGACCGGCAGCTTCGAGGGGCCCGGACAGGGCACCCCGTACCTCCCCGAACTGCCCGCCCGAGGTCCCGGCGCCGACATGATCGGCCGTACCGCCGGACTCCTTATCGACCTGTACGCGCGCGTGGAGCCCAGCGGCTGGCGGATCGGCGACCGGCCCGGCAGGGACACCCGGCGGGCCAGGGCCTGGCTCGGCGAGGACCTCGACGCCCTGGAGGAGTTCACCCAGGGGTACCGGGGCCCGCTGAAGATCCAGGCCGTCGGCCCGTGGACGCTCGCCGCGGCCCTGGAGCTGAGGAACGGCGAGGCCGCGCTCTCCGACCCCGGCGCCTGCCGCGACCTCGCCGGATCGCTGGCCGAGGGCCTGCGCGGGCATCTCGCCGACGTGCGCCGCAGGGTGCCGGGTGCCCAGGTGGTGCTTCAGCTCGACGAGCCCTCGCTCATCGCCGTGCTGCGCGGACAGGTCAAAACGGCGAGCGAGTACCGCACCCACCGGGCCGTGGACCGGCAGCTCGTCGAGAGCACCCTGCGGGACGTCCTCGCCGTCGCGGGCGACGACCCGACGGTCGTCCACTCCTGTGCGCCCGACGTCCCCTTCGCGCTGCTGCGCCGCGCCGGGGCCGCCGCGATCTCCTTCGACTTCTCGCTGCTCACCGAGCGTGACGACGAGGCGATCGGCGAGGCGGTCGAGGGCGGTACGCGACTCTTCGCCGGTGTCGTGCCCGGCGTGGACGGCCGATTGTCAGACCCTGCCGGTAGCGTCATGGGTGTCAGGTCGCTGTGGCGCAGGCTGGGGCTGAATCCGGGATCACTCGCGGAGTCGGTCGTGGTCACCCCGTCGTGCGGACTCGCGGGAGCGTCTCCCGCGTACGCACGCGCGGTGCTCGCCCACTGCGTCCGGGCGGCGAGATCGCTCGCGGACAACCCTGAGTAATTGGGTATGACGTAACGGGAGGACGAAACGGTGGCTGTCGAACAGCAAGGCTCTGTGCCCGCCGAGGCACGGGATCAGCATGCCCAGCTGGCCGAACAGATCGAGGAGCACCGCTTCCGGTACTACGTGAAGGACCAACCGGTCGTCAGCGACGCGGAGTTCGACAAGCTGCTGCGCTCCCTTCAGGCGCTGGAGGAGGAGCACCCCGAGCTCCGGACACCGGATTCGCCCACCCAGAAGGTCTCGGGTTCGTACGAGACGGAGTTCACGGCGGTCGAGCACCGCGAGCGCATGCTCTCCCTGGACAACGCCTTCGACGACGCGGAGCTCGCCACCTGGGCCGACCGCGTCGCCAAGGAGGTGGGCGCGCCCGGGTATCACTTCCTGTGCGAGCTGAAGGTCGACGGCCTCGCGGTCAACCTGACGTATGAGAACGGCAGACTGACCCGCGCCGCCACCCGGGGCGACGGCCGCACCGGCGAGGACATCACCCCGAACGTCCGCACGATCGCCGACATCCCCGACCGCCTCAAGGGCGACCGCGTCCCCGAGCTGGTGGAGATCCGCGGCGAGGTCTTCTTCCCGATGGAGAAGTTCGAGGAGCTGAACGCACGCCTGGTCGAGGCGGGCGACAAGCCCTTCGCCAACCCGCGCAACGCGGCGGCGGGCTCGCTGCGCCAGAAGGACCCGCGCGTCACCGCCACCCGCCCGCTGCACATGGTCGTGCACGGCATCGGCGCCCGCGAGGGCTTCGACATCGACTGCCTGAGCCACGCCTATGAGCTGCTGCACGAGTGGGGCCTGCCCACCGCGCGGCACAACAGGGTCGTGGACGACCTGGCGGGCGTCCGCGACTTCATCGCGTACTTCGGGGAGCACCGCCACTCCGTGGAGCACGAGATCGACGGGGTCGTCGTCAAGCTCGACGAGATCCCGCTCCAGGGCCGCCTCGGCTCCACCTCGCGCGCCCCGCGCTGGGCCATCGCCTGGAAGTACGCGCCGGAGGAGGTCAACACCAAGCTGATCAACATCCGCGTCGGCGTCGGCCGCACCGGCCGCGTCACGCCGTATGCCCAGGTGGAGCCGGTCACGGTGGCGGGCTCCGAGGTCGAGTTCGCGACCCTGCACAACCAGGACGTGGTGAAGAAGAAGGGCGTCTTCATCGGCGACACGGTCGTCATCCGCAAGGCGGGCGACGTCATCCCGGAGATCCTCGGCCCGGTCGTGGACCTGCGGGACGGCAGCGAGCGCGCGTTCGTGATGCCCGCCGAGTGCCCGGAGTGCGGGACGCCGCTGCGGCCCATGAAGGAGGGCGACATCGACCTCCGCTGCCCCAACGCCCAGAGCTGCCCGGCCCAGTTGCGTGAACGTCTCTTCTACCTCGCGGGGCGCAAGTCCCTCGACATCGAGAACTTCGGCTATGTCGCCGCGGCCGCGCTGACCAGACCCCTTGAGCCCGCCGAGCCGCCGATCAAGGACGAGGGCGACATCTTCGACCTCAAGGCCGACGAGCTGCTCCCGATCAAGTCCTACGTCCTCGACCAGGACTCCGGCCTGCCCAAGCGCGACCCCAAGACGGGCGAGGAGAAGGTCGTCACCTTCTTCGCCAACCAGAAGGGCGAGGCGAAGAAGAACACCCTCGCCATGCTGGAGAACATCGAGGCGGCCAAGGAGCGCCCGCTCGCCCGCGTCCTCACGGGACTCTCGATCCGGCACGTCGGCCCGGTGGCCGCCGAGGCGCTGGCCCGCGAGTTCCGCTCCATCGACCGCATCGAACAGGCCACCGAGAAGGAACTGGCCGAGACCGACGGCGTGGGCCCGGTCATCGCGGCCTCCCTCAAACAGTGGTTCGCCGAGGAGTGGCACCGCGAGATCCTCCGCAAGTGGCGGGCGGCCGGGGTGCGCATGGAGGAGGAGTCCAGCGGCGAGGACGAGGGGCCCCGTCCGCTGGAGGGCCTGACCGTGGTCGTCACCGGCACGCTCGAACACCACACCCGGGATGGCGCGAAAGAGGCGTTGCAGAGCCGGGGCGCCAAGGTCACCGGTTCCGTTTCCAAGAAGACCTCCTTCGTGGTCGTGGGGGAGAACCCGGGTTCGAAGTACGACAAGGCCATGCAGGTGAAGGTTCCGGTTCTCGACGAGGCCGGCTTCGCCGTCCTGCTGGAACAAGGACAGGAGGCGGCACTGGAAGTCGCGCTTCCGACCGAGGAGTAGCGGTTGAAGGCCACCCGATCGGCGCATACCAGATGCATACGGGTGGCCGGGTCGCATTCGGGCAACCGTCGTCGACCGCTGCCCGTGGAAGCCTTCTGCGGCCTACTGTTGAGGTGTGCGCCTGCCGTGCCCCGCTGCGAACGGGGTATCTCCTGCTCATCAAAGAGCTTGGAAGGGGGCATCCCCTACTCGGAACGAGTGCGCAAGCAGGCAACCGCCTGCTCGTCGAGAGCACGGGGACGAGAGCAACCGGACGAGGCCGCCACCGGGCCGAGTCCAGAAGGCGTGGGCACCGCCGGCTGTGAGAGGGACGGGAATGGAACCGACCGAGAGCGCCGCCCCGGACTCACGGCTGCGCGCGCGCCAGTGGCGCGCGCCGAGCACCTGGCTGCGGGGCCGCCGCACAGCGGCGCCCACCGGCACGAGCACGCCGGGCACAGCCGTGGCGGGAACCGCGGCCGGAACCGTGAGCACGGCCATCGAACCACGCGAGCGGGCCTGGAGCTCCGCCGCCACGCGGGGCGCCGAGAGCGGCGCCCCCCTGGCGGGCGGCCCGGACACGCACGAACCGCGCGAGCCCTGGCCGCTGCTGCCCGTCCTGGTCGTCACGGCGGCCGCCTTCCTGCTCGGCGCCGGGTTCTTCCAGGCCTTCGCCGACGGCCACGCGCTCTTCCCCCCCGGCACGGCGGGCTGGTCCCTCGCCATCCTCACCGGCCTCATCGTCGGCCACTTGGTGGCGCTCGGCAGGGACCGCTGGTGGGGCGGCACGGGCTCCGGCGGCGCGCTCACCGTCGCGGTGCTGCTGCTGTACGGCTGGATGCCCGCGGGCATGGTCAGCCTCACCGTCGTCGTGCTGGTCGGCGTCGCGCGCAGACACCGCTGGCGCCAGGGCATCCTGCACGGCGCGGTCGACATCATCGGCATCGGCACGGGCGCGCTCACCATGGCCGCCTTCGGCACCGCGCCGACGTCCGGGTCTCCCTGGCTGCCCGAGACCTGGGACCTGTACACCGCGCCCGAGGTGGCCCTGGTCGCCGTCGCCTATCTCGCGGTCACCCGCGTCCTGCTCTGGTACGTCCACGCGCCCCGCACCGGCGCCCTGCCCACCGTCACCCGGACGGCCCTGGTCCGCCAGGGACTTCTCGCGTTCGCGCTGCTCGGCATCGCCCCACTGATCTGCGTGGTGGCCATCTCCCTGCCGATACTGCTGCCGCTGTTCGCGATCCCGCTGGTCGCCCTCGACTCCACCCTGTGGATCGCCCGCGCCCGCGCCGAGGAGCAGCTCCGCGACCCGCTGACGGGACTGCCCAACCGGCAGTGGCTCCTGGAGCGGACCTGGACGGCCCTGGACGACGCCGAGCGGATCGGGGCGCGCTCCGCGTTAATGCTGATCGACATGGACCGCTTCCGGTCGGTCAACGACACGCTCGGCCATCTCGCGGGTGACCGGCTGCTGCTCCAGATAGCGGACCGGCTGCGGGTGGCGCTGCCGCGCGGCGCCGAGGCGGCCCGGCTCGGCGGCGACGAGTTCGCCGTACTGCTGCCCGTCGCCGACTCCACGACGTCCGCCACCCGCGTGGCCCGGCAGCTCGTCGCCGCGCTCGGCTCACCGCTCGACCTCGACGGCCTGACCCTCGTCCTGGAGGCAAGCGCGGGTCTCGCCGTCTTCCCGGACCACGCGGTGGACGCGGAGGGGCTGCTGCGCCGGGCGGACGTCGCGATGTACCAGGCGAAGCGGGACCGTACGGGCGTCGAGGTGTATGAGTCCAAGCGCGACTCCAACACCCCCGACCGCCTCGGTCTCCTCGGTGACCTGCGGCGCGCCCTCGACGCGGGCGACGTCGAGCTGCACTACCAGCCCAAGGTCCGCTTCGACGGCAAGGTGGCGGGTCTGGAGGCGCTGGTGCGCTGGGTGCACCCCGAGCGCGGCAAGGTGCCGCCGGACGAGTTCATCGCCATCGCCGAGTCCTCCGGCCTCATGCCGCACCTCACGGAGTACGTCCTGGAGACGGCCCTCGGCCAGGTCGCGAAGTGGCAGGCGCAGGGCCTGAAGGTCCCCGTCGCGGTGAACGTCTCACCGCGTGACGTGCACACCCCCGGCTTCGCCGGAGCGGTCGCGGCCCGTCTCGCCCGTCACGGCGTCCCCGCGGGAGCGCTCCAACTGGAGATAACGGAGCACGTGCTCCTGGAGGACCCGCAGCGCGCCGCGGACACGCTGGCCGGGCTGACCGGGCACGGCGTGAAGATGTCCCTGGACGACTTCGGTACGGGGTACTCCTCCCTGGTCCATCTGCGGCGGTTGCCGGTGAGCGAGCTGAAGATCGACCGCTCCTTCGTGGCCCGCCTCGCCGTGGACAACGAGGACGCGGAGATCGTCCGCTGCACCGTGGACCTCGCGCACTCCCTCGGGCTGCTCGTGGTCGCCGAGGGCGTCGAGGACGACGAGACGTGGGAGCGGCTGCGCGACCTCGGCTGTGACGCGGTGCAGGGCTGGCTGGTGGCCGCCGCGATGCCCGCCGAGGAGACCACCGCCTGGCTGCGGGCGCGCGGCTCGCGCGGCTGGCGCCGCCCGGCCGACGTGGCCGCCGAGGCCGCGGCAGCGGCGGCGGACGCCGCGGGGAACCAGGACGCGGCCTCCGACGCGGGCCCCGACGCCGGTTCCCACGTCAGTTCCCATGTGAGTTCCGACGTGGGTTCCAACGTCGGCTCCGACGTGCATCAGTCCTCGGGCCGCGTCGTGCAGTGA